>JAJOKG010000148.1 GCA_021206415.1 Sulfurospirillum sp.
TTAAAAAGGATTATTTTCAAATATTAATATGAGTAACTATGAATCCCTTTTTATAATGGACAGAATTGATCCATCTGTGTGGGAGCCTTTTTACTCCATTTTAGAACAAGACATTGATGAGGCATTTAAAACCATTTATGGCACGGTAGCAAATTACGATACCATGAAAGCTTCAATGCAAGAATTTGTTGAAGCATTTGATGCGGGAAGATACACTAAGATTACCAATGTATAATGGACACTATTTGTCTAAAATATGCAGTATAATTACCTAAATTATTAATGGAGAGACCATGACAACCAATCAAACTGCAAGAGTATTAGAACTGTTAAAACGATTTAACAATGGTGATAAAGTTTGCCTTGACACCCTTCAAAACGATGAAATGTGGGAAGGTAAAAGTGAAAAAACCATTCGTAGAGATTTGGATGTAATAAAAGAGTATTTTCCAGAATCGTTTGAACTGATTCGTGGTGGGCATGGGGAGAGGGGATGTTATAAGGCGGTAACGAAAGGAGTCTTTGATAATCTTCTAAAACCTGAACTGGTCTCCTTATTGGTTCAAGCCTTTAGTATTGCGCAGCGTAGTAATATGTTTGAAAATTTTGATATCGATGCATCCGATAAACGAATTTTAGAGAGTAAGATCAAAGAGGTGAGCAATGCTATGCCTTTAAAAACAAACCGTTTGAGAGTAAAAAAGATGACATGGTGTTGTTTAAAAAAACTAGAAAGAGCAATTCAATTTCAAAAAATACATCGTACTTGAATTATCCCAGCTAAAAAACAATATCTTCACACACATAGAGGTTAAGCCCTATAAAATAATCTTTATGAATGAAAATTTCTATTTAGCGTGTGAAATTGACCATGAAGAGTATGAATTTTCCATGTACCGTATTTCTAAAATTAAAAGTATCACAGATACTCAAAAAAACCTATCAGAAAAAATCTAAAATATTTGATGATTTTTATCAATTTTTAATGCAAACTCCTATTTTCTTCTTTATAGCCGAGTATTTTAGGAACCATTTGATTGAAGTGGTTTTAGAGATTGATCGCTCAAAAGCATTTTACTTTGAAGCCAAAAACTATTTAAAATCACAAAGTATCCTTGAGAAAAAAGAAAATGGCAATCTTTTGGTCTCTTACAAGGTTACGCAGCTTTTAGAGATCAAAGAGCTTATTCATCGTTGGCTTCCGTTTGTTAAAGTCATTTCGCCTTTAGCGCTCAAAGAAGAACTGTATCAGGAGTTAACGGAGTATTTAAGCCACTCCTAAATCTTGTAGACACTATTTGTCTAAAAGTTTCACTATACTGCTTCCACAATCAAAAGAAAATTGAGGAATGGTATGCACTCTTTACCAAAACATATAGGCATTGCTTGGAAGTTAGTGAGCGATTTCAATCAAATTAACTCTCTGTTTAAAGCGCAAGAACTTCCTTACAAGATTATCACACATGTCTGCAGTTGTAGAGCGGTGCATGTTCAAATTGTACAACAAGATGCTATACGGTACAGTGATTACTATGTGTGTGAGCAGTGCCTTAATGGCACATTTTATAGTGCCAATGACTTTCTCTCTCATGGAGCATGGTATGCCCCAATTACCTCGACATTTAGCACGGAAGTTCTTTTAAATCTCTCCCCTCAGATCACCGTGGATGCTGAACATCAGCAGATACACTTTACTGTGTGTATGCCTATTCCTTGTTCTGTTGATCTTGTCAGAGAAAAGCCTATTTATTATTACAAACCTCTCTTTGAAGTCTCGATTAGTGCAAAAGGCATATACGAGCATAAGCTGCATACCAATTTTAATCTACCATCACATTATAAAGCATTAGGAAACGATCATTTTTATGAAAAACTAAGTCACGAAGAGCTGATAAAGCAGTGTGATGTAATACAAGTCTATACATCAAAGCTACTCACCTATCTTAAGGCAGACAATGTATTGTCCATCAAAAAGGTCAAAACACAGTGCACCTCTGTCAAAGAGTTTGCTTTTTTTCTGAGCTATCCTCATTTAGAAGAGTATGAATTCTTGCAATGGGAATCACCCGAATTGCTTCCACGCGATAAAAATCTAACGATAATGGACGCTCTATCCTATACGATAAACTACCGATCAGAGAAGTCACTAAAAAAAAGCCCTGTTTGCCTATTATAAAAGATGTTTGGATGTTGGAAATAGGTTTGATCATACGTTTATTCACACTCTCACACAACATATCCAAGATACAAACCTTGCAAAAGAGCTCATAGGCTTAAAATTTAACGATTTCTTTGATAGTAAACGGGCTGCGCCTTATTGGAACACATTTTTTATCTTTTTGCTCTCACATGTAAATGAGCGTAAGATCGTCTCTCTTTTAAAACAGTATGCAGAAGGAGACAACTGGTGGCTTCTTGATACAATGCAGATACTTGATGCCATTATCGACAATGGAGATTATGAGACCATTGAAGAGCATATCCAAGCGATTTCGAAAGCAAAAAAATATTCGTGTATTGGCATACACAATCTACTTTTAACGCATTTGCGCAAAATTATCGCAGATAAAAACGTTAACCTGATATTTACATATTCTGAAAAAACCACAGAGCCTTGTATTCAAAGCGATATCTATGAAATTAGACTTCCAAAAACAGGGCTAGAGCTTAATGCATGGGGAGAGTTACTCCACAACTGTTTGGCAGGGTATTGTAACCGTGTCATGGAGAGAGAATCATTCATCTATGGCTTTTTTCAAGAAACGCAATTGCAGTTTGCAGTAGAAGTTCAAAATGACAAGATCATTCAAGCTAGCTCCAAATACAATGCCCCATTATCTAACGAGCAAAAGCGTGTTTTGGACGCATGGCATCAGAGATTTTTCGTAAAAGATACACATACAATAATTGCAAACTAGCATACTCTCTTAATAGACAATATATGTCTATATATCTTTGTAAAATTCTTTCATATCAAACGAAAGGATTTACCATGAAAGTAACTCTCCACGCAGCAGAAAGATTTCTTCAACGTGTTATGCATAAAGTTGAATTTTCATTCCAAGATATTTTGAACACAAAACAGTTTCTTGAAACAGCTATGGAAAATGTTGTGGTCACTTCTTACAGACGTAATGTGGTCATTCCTGGGTTTGAGAGATATCTTGGAATATATCAAGAGAACGCACTGATTACCATCATTCCTAAAGATAAAAAGCATATGACTTCAAAAAGAAAAGTGAAATATGCACATACTCAATATGAGTATTAAATCATTCAATGAAAATTTCACAAAATAGTGACGGCATGGTTTCATCATTAAAAACAATTTGGACAAGATTTGACCACATCATTACGTATTCTTTCAATACACATCTTTTAAAGGAGCATTCATGTTAAGCGAACTTCAAAATGAATTCGATGAAAGTGTTAAAAAAAATTGCTGAGAACAAACTCATCAACAAACTCAATCTCCAAGGCTTAAAGCGTGCTGATCTATCGGAAGAAAAATATGAGCAGCTCTTGGCCATGGAGATAGATATTGTTAAAAATGATGGCAAAAAGGTTGGAGCTGGCATTGGTATTGGTATTTTATTCTCCGTCATCACTGGCGGACTCTTTTAGGAGACATTATGGCAACGCATAAAACAAATCTACCAGCACGCTTTGAAGAAAAAGAGGAGTCATTAGGCTCTTTCTTATGGCAGATCACCAAAACTCTTTACCAAAATGCACTTGGTATGGTTCTAAATTTGTGGTTAAAAATGCCCCAGCAGCTATTGGGATGGCGTGGGAAATCAAAAAAGAGATTACCAAAGGTGTTGCACAAGGACTTCATGAAGCGAAACAAACCTACAAAGAGATGTTAATTGAGCAAGAGATTGCCAAACTAACTGAACAAAAAATGCCTTCTAGTCAGATCGAACTCAATAGTGTGAGACTACAAGAGGTAATTCGTGCGCAACTAGATCGACAAAAACGCTTAGAAATGGCAATGGAGTCATCCAACAAAACCGATGAGCGTCAAGCATACGATACACGCCTCGAAAAATTCAAAAACCTCTAAGGACTTTACCATGCAAACAAAAACACTCGCTAAAAATACCTTTGAAGGCCTCAAAGAAACAGCACTTGCGGTAGATCGTAAGTATGAAACCTATGTAAGAACAAAAGCCATTGAACTTTTAAACCAAAAGCTCGCAGAAAAAAAGTTTGAAAGTAGATGCAATTAGTAAAGATGACTATGAGGCGATGGTGTGTGATCATGTTAAAGATATTAAAAAAGGGCACACCCAAAAACTCTCTCAAGGTCTCTTTACCTTTATTGGTATTGACTTTTTGATGGGGTGGTAACATGTTAGGATTCATCTTCAAAGGGGCAACCTATTACATTATCTGGCAAAAGATTCAAAAACGCTTTGTCATGGTTTTAGTCTCCTTAGTACTTATTTTTGCCATTATTGCCATTTACAATGACCTCTTTCAGGTGTTTAAAGTCTCCTACAAAGAGAGTTTGATGGGTCTTTTGTTCCTCAAATGGTTTTTAATAGTGTCAATTATCGGGTTTAATAGCTATAAATTACTCAAAGAGCCTGTAGAAACTAAGCATGATGAAGTCCCTATTAAACCGTACCCTAAAAAGTCTCAAGAAGTCTTGGACAAAGAGGGCGAATTAAACAGTATCAGTGATGTGATACTAAAGAAGTATCTTCATGCTTAGAGTTCTTTTTCTTTTCCTATGTCTCTTTCATTTTAGTGATGCCAAAGAGAGTTTATACGTTAATCTCCCCAAAGATTTTCCTTCCCATCAGGTGCAAAGCCCTTTTGGAGAAGAGTTGATTCACCTGATTGATGGAGCGCAAAAGGAGATTGTATTTGCCATATACGGGCTAAGAGAGCAGGGTGATATATTAGAAGCACTACAGAGGGCCAAAAAAAGAGGTTTAAGTATAAAAGGGGTCGTAGATAGTGATTCACATGGAAAAAATTATTATACCCATACCGATACTTTGTATGAGCTTTTTGAGATCAGAAGCGATCACAAAAGTGCCATTATGCACAATAAATTTTTTGTCTTTGATCAAAAGATTCTATGGAGCGGTTCTTCTAATATCAGCGATACGGGCACAGGCGGGTACAATGCCAATGCGGTGGTAGTGATTGAAGATAAAGAGGTTGCTAAAGCGTATATAAAAGAGTTTAAACAGATGTTTGATGGAAAATTTGGTCGTGCAAAAACGGAACACAGTTATACCAATATCCGAACCCAAACATCTACTATATCCATCTATTTTTCACCTAAGTCACATACCTATGAAAAAGCGATACGTCCTTTGATTCAAGGGGCGAAACACTCTATTTATGTGCCTATCTTTTATTTAACCCATGAAGATCTCTCTTTAGAACTCGTTAAAGCGTCTAAAAGAGGGATTGAAGTTAAGGTGATTTTGGATGCCAGTGCCGCACAAAACGTTTACTCGAAACATGAATATTTAAGAGAGCAGGGCATAGCGTTAAAGGTAGAAAACTTTGGTGGGAAAATGCATGCAAAATCGATGATTGTGGATGATCGTTACTTTATAGCAGGGTCTATGAATTTTACCAAAGCCGGTAATGACACCAATGATGAGAACACCTTAATTATCGCCAATGAATCGTTAGCCCAATCCTACAATGCATATTTCAGAGCCTTATGGGATACGATTCCTCATCGCTTCTTGAGCTATAACTCCTCTCCTGAGGGCCTAGAGAGTGGCAATGCATGCTTTGATGGCATTGACAATGATTTTGATGGGAAAAAAGATCAAGAGGATCCTTCATGCCAAAAAACATCAAAAGTAGGGTACGTATCCTCGAAAAAAAGTTATGAAGCCTTTACTCGCTATTAAAATAAACCAAAATTAAAAGGAACCCCATGTTTAACAAAGTCATTATGGCAGGTAATTTAACCAAAGATGTGGAAATTCGCTATCTTCCCAATGGATCAGCCGTTTCAAATACCGCTCTTGCCACCAATCGTAAATATACCTTACAAAACGGTGAAAAGAAAGAGGAGGTGTGCTTTATTGATATCACGTTTTTTGGAAGATCGGCAGAAATAGCCCATCAATACCTCAGACGTGGCTCAAAAGTCCTTGTAGAAGGCAGATTGTCGTTTGATCAATGGAATGACCAACAAGGGCAAAAGCGTTCTAAACACAGCATTGTCGTTGAAGCCATGCAAATGTTAGATTCCAAAGAGAGTGACAAAGAGTGGGGAGCGCCGTCTTCCTCAAAATCAGAAAACCCCACACCTATGCCACCTTCTGAAAAAATGGTGTTTGACCCACTGATAGAAAACGAAGAGATACCATTTTAAGTACCACCTATTTCATAATACACCTATTTTAAAAGGAACCCCATGTTGAAAAAATTTATGCTCTTTGTATGCCTTACTACAGGGCTTTTTGCAGTAATATTGCCAAGCAAATCCATTGTTCAAATCACTTCTTCTGTTTCACTTCCTAACTACCAATACCCATGGCAAAATGGGAAAATACAAGAGTTTGGTGGAACAGGTACCATCATTGCAGGACAAATGATATTAACTTCCGCACATGTGGTTTCCAATGCAAAGTTCATTCAAGTCTCCAAAGAAAATAGTTCAAAAAAATACACCGCAAATGTTAAATACATTTCACATCAAGCAGACTTAGCCCTTTTGGAAGTTAAAGATAAGAGCTTTTTTGAAGGAAGCGAAGCATTAAAAATCAGCACCGATGTTAAACAAGGCGATACCATTAACAGTTCTTGGATTTCCTATTGGAGGTACAACTATTTCTACAACCAAAGGAGTCATTTCACGCATCGAGCCAACGAGATATTCATGGAGTTTTGAATCCATGCTTAGTATGCAAGTTGATGCCGCAATCAATCCAGGAAACAGTGGCGGACCAGCCATCAATGCAAAGGGTGAAATCGTAGGAATAGCCATGCAAAATTTAACAAAAGCAAGCAATATTGCTTATATTGTTCCTTCTATTATTGTTAATACCTTTTTACAAGATACCAAAGATGGCAAAATCGATGGTTATCATAACAGTGAGACTAAAGTGCAATTATTAAATAATGATACACTAAAGAATCACTATGAACTAAAAGGCGATAAGGGTGTTGTTGTGACGCATTTAGACAAAAATGAACATGAGCTCAAGTTAGGTGATATCATTTTAGCCATTGACAATAATCCTGTTATGAGCGATGGCACCATTAAAACTTTTTATGGCAATCTCTCTTATAAGCATGCTTTTCATACAAAATCCGTTGGAGATACACTAAAGCTTAGTATTATTAGAGATAAAAAGGATATGGAACTTACCTATACATTGAAGAAAAAAACATAAAATTGTTCATTATGAGTTTGACAAAGAACCACGCTATATGGTCTATGGGGGATTTATCTTTAGTCCGTTGACATACAATTACCTTGCTGCCATTAATCTTACCTCCTCAAATTTTGAACTCTTCTTCTTTGATAATTGCAGAACCAAACATATTAAAGAACCCGTTATTGTCCAATACGAAATCTTACCGCATGAGATCAATAGAGGCTATATCTCCCATGGTGATATGGTCAAATCGGTTAATGGCGTTAATGTGGTAGATTTTGCGCACTTTGTAAAGCTGATTGATGCGTCTACTACGCCTTTAACAATCATTGAATTTGTTGATGAAGATTTTAAAAAGATTATTTTGGATACGAAACAAGCCAAAGAGAGTTTTGATGATATCAAGGCTATTTATGGACTCCATACAGATCGTAGATTGTAAAAACAACAAATACCTACTCTCAATAAAACTTTAATTTTGTCACAATATGTCCATTCAATACTTTACAATCATGGCATGAATACACAAACCAAGGATAGCACCGTGCTAAACATTGCAACGCATAATAAGATTTTTCATGCTGATGAAGTAACGGCTATTGCCCTTTTAAAACTTTTTACCGATGAAGAGATTGTTGTTCATAGAATTGATCACCAAAGCGAGGATTTTAGTGCCTACGATATGGTCATTGATATCAGTAAGAAGTTTGATGGGGAAAAATATTTTGATCACCACCAAAACAAAGGGGGCAAAAGCTCTGCAGGGCTCATTTGGGACTATTTAGGTCTTGGATTGGAGTATCCTAGAATCTCCAAACTGATTCACCACGTTGATCTCAACGATACAGGCATAAAAAAAAGCCGGTGAATTAGAGTACGCCTCTTTAATTAAAGCCTACAATACCCATGATCTAAGCTCTACAGCGCAAGAAGAGCAGTTTGATAAAGCTGTTATCTTTGCTCTTACCGTACTTGGTTCCATGAAAGCCAACCAAGAAGCCCTCATAGAGGCTCAAGAAATTGTAAAGAACTCTTACTATTTTCATAGCAATCCAAACATCATTGAACTGGAAAAATTCACTCCTCACTGGTCAAGCTTTATCAATGGTTTTACACAACCTCAAGTCAAAGCCGTTGTGTGGGAAGATGTGGAAGAGAAAACATGGAAAGTAAAGCTGCCACCTAAAAGACCAGGTTCGTTTGAACTTAGCACCAAAGCACTCTTGCCAGATGAAAGTATGGTCTTTGTACACACTTCAGGCCATTTTGCAGTTGCCAAAGATGAGGCACACATGCAGGCCTATTTAGCAAAACAGATTCATTAATGTTATGGCTAGACATTTTATGTCTTTTCCTTTGGTTACTATACCTTTGCATTTCAAACAGGTAGGAAAAATATGAAACAACATAGCGTCTATGGCCTATTTGGCTTAATGGTGTTACTTTCTGGGTGTGCGGAACATACGCTCAATATCGCCCCAAAAGTTGAAACCGTCTCTTCTTTGCTAAGCCCACTTAAATGTGCTTTGGTGCATGAGTCCAGCAACAAAGAGTATCTTCCAAACATGATTGAAGATGATCCTTCAAGTTCGTGTGTGGCCACCTACCGGTATCAAGTGACCTACAACAATGGCGGAACCCAATGGGATGCACTGAATATCTGGAATCCTCTGCTTATTGTGGGATTTCCAATGAGTCAAGAGAATGTGATCGTAGAAGCCAAGCTACTTCTCAAAGATGAACAGAACACTGAAAAAGAATTTATTGCCTCTTGCGTTGCTGATAAAACACGTAATTTGTTTCAAAACAGTGGCAGCACAGCACCTCGCAAAGCATGTTTGATCGCGGTTAAAAACAACATAGACACACAATTACACCATTTCAAAAAGGAGAAGAGTAATGAGTAAAAAAACCTTATGGGTTATAATATCTGTTGGAGCAGCAATGTTTCTAAGTGGTTGTGGGGCGTCTGGGCAACCGTTTTCGCAATTTGCAACCCCCAAACAAGATCAAGGTCTGGTTTATGTTTATAGACCTAGTAGCGTTTTAGGTATGGGTGTTTATTACGATATTCATGTAACTAACCCTACAAACCCTGATTTAATTGCAGGCGAATTGGTCAATGGAAGTTATGTGGAAGTTGATGTGCCTGTGGGTGAAAATGAGATTTGGGGCAGAACAGAATCTAAAAGCTCTGTAACGTTGGATGTCAAAAATGGAGAAACCTACTGCATCAAAGGAGGGGTTGGTATAGGCTTTCTTGTAGGAAGACCCAACTTGGAAATTGTAGATATGCAGACATGTCAAACAGAAATTGTCGGCACAAAACAGAATAAATAAAGACGCAATTTCCCTTCATTGATTTTAATGAGGGGAAATTTTACATTATAGATCAACGAAAGGAAAATAAATGCGTCACACAATTGCACTACTATTGCTATCCGCTACTTTGGTGCTAGCAGGAAGTTATACTTTAGCCCCAGATGGCTCGTATGTAAGTGGGGATCATGCCACCTTAGCACCGGATGGAACCTATGTCGGGGGCAATGGTGTTACTCTCTCACCGGATGGTTCATACGTTGGTGGGAACTCAGTGACTTTGGCTCCAGATGGAAGTTATGTGGGAGGAGACAAGGTGACACTAGCGCCCGATGGTACCTATGTTGGAGGCAACAAGGCAATTTTAACACCGGATGGAACCTATGTGGGGGAATAAACAGGAGTTGCGTCATAAACATATGGAGTCAAAAAATTAAGTTAAAACTCCGGGTTCAGATTGCTCACTTCCCAATAATTCTGTCATCACTTTAAAAGGAGCCTTATGCAAAACACCATCAAAGATGACATAGAGTTTACACTTGAAGAGATATCTGAAACATTAAAAATCCCAAAGGAGACATGCAGACAAGTTTTATTAAAAGCACTCAAGAAGCTTAAGAATCATAAGAATAAACACCAACTTGAAGAGATATACGCTGAAATTACTTCACTTGAAGGAGAGAAATAATGAGTACTTTTCGAAAGAATAATGACGCTGTGATGGAAGAATTATTGCTGTGCCAAGGAAATGCCAGATGTGTTCTCTCAAAGCTTGATAGGCTTGGCCTTTATGCTTGTGATTTTACTCTTGAAGAGATAGGGAGCATATTAAACATAACAAGAGAGCGTGTCCGACAAATAGAAGCGAGCGCCATTAAAAAACTCAAACACCCAAAAGTCGGAAGACCTCTTCTTATTTACTTAGCACTCTAGCATTTTACGCTAAACCATACAAACAAAGATCTATCAAACTGCTTTAAATGACACAATGTGTCTATGTCATTTTCTATAATCTCAACAGACATTTAAAAAACACATCACTTATGTAAAGGTAATGCGTGAAAACAAAACAACAAGATACTCACAAGCAGATTTTACGCTTAGACGCACATCTTAAAAGCAGAGTCTTTGGGCAAGACCATGCTATCAATGCGATTGTTGATATGATCAGTATCAGTATTGCTGGACTTGGTGATAGCTCAAAACCCATTGCTTCTTTCTTATTTACAGGACCAACGGGTGTTGGTAAAACAGAACTCGCCAAAGAATTAGCATCTTGTTTAAAAATGAATTTTGTGCGATTTGATATGAGTGAATATGCGGATGAATATTCTGCTCGCAACCTCACAGGTGGGCAAGCTGGGCTTGTTGGCTATGAAGATGGGGGTCTTTTAACCAATGCCATCATAGAAAAACCTCAATCAATTGTATTATTTGATGAAATTGAAAAAGCAGACAAAAAAGTTTTAAATACTTTATTACAGGTGCTAGATTATGGAATACTCACCGATACAAGGGTAATAAGGCAGATTTTACATACACCATTATTGTCATGACATCCAACTTAGGGGCGAGTGAACAAAATGGTATCGGTTTTGCAAATAAAAATCTTTATAAAGGCACTGCCATTTTAGATTTTCTAACACCAGAGTTCCGTAACCGTATCGATAAAATACTAGAATTTAACAAGCTGACTAAAGAGATGGTTGTACACATCACTGATAAATTCTTACAAGATTTATCAAGCCAACTCTCAAAAAAACAGTTTGGTTTTAACATCAGTGAAGAAGCTAAAAATGCTTTAAATGATATAGGATTCGATCCCAATATGGGTGCTAGATCTGTCTTAAGGGCTATTAACACCGAGTTTAAAAAAGAGATTTCTCGCATCTTACTGCTTACCAATGAATCAGTAGGCACGATCTCGGTTGGTTACAAAGATGGAAAATTTGTATATGAACTAGTCACAACCAGAAGTGCCTGCAAAGAAAAGAGTCTTTTTGATGTTGATGAAAAAGAGTATGACTTTGAAACGGCAGAAGAAGCTCAAGAGTATGCTAAAAATCATATAGGCACTGTTATTAAGCGAGCTTCTAGAGGAGTTGGATTTATAAAACTTAAAAATTACATGGATGATTAGTTGCTATGTTATAGATTTGAGCTACGATGAACCAAACAAAAAT
>JAJOKG010000174.1 GCA_021206415.1 Sulfurospirillum sp.
ATTTTTTGCCATTATAGATTATTTATCTCTGCAAAGATAGACTATATTTTGGGTTTAAATAAGTCAGATAAAGCTTTTAGCCTTTTTGTTATCTAAAAAACAAGTTGAATTATAATCGTAGGAGTTTTGTGACGCGATCCGTGCAATTATTTTATTCTGGTTGACCGAATTGCTTTATAAAAAACTACATTTGCAAAAAATAGTTCAATTTGGGATGAAACGTATATTTCTTATCGGTTTTATGGGAGCGGGCAAAACGTCTGTAGGTGTGTGTCTTTCAAAAAATATGGGACTCACATTTGTTGATCTGGATCATTACATTGAAAGCAGATACCTAAAATCTGTTCAACAGCTTTTTACAGAAAAAGGTGAGGCCGGATTCCGGGAAATTGAACAAAAGATGTTACGTGAGGTAGCCACCTTCGAAGATGTTATAATCTCTACCGGAGGAGGGACTCCCTGTTTTTTTGACAATATGGAATATATGAAAGCCCACGGAACGACCGTATATCTAAAGGTTTCGGTTCCGGAATTGACCAATCGGCTGGAATTGTGCAAAGGGACACGTCCGCTGCTTAAAGACAAGAATAAAGAAGAACTCATGGATTACATACGTGAAACATTGCTAAAAAGAAAAAACAATTATGAGCAGGCAGATGTTGTTTTTGAAGCAGAGGCAATGGAGACAGACACGGATGTACTCTCAATAGCTAATGCATTGGAAAAGATATTGTACTATGGATCTGACAGGAGGTAGATGTAGTCAGGGGAAGTATATTCCTCAGGAACTATTAAAGGAGATAAGCAAGATGGGCAATCGGTTGCTTATAGGCATTCCTCGTGAACGAAACGAAGAAGAAAGGCGACTGCCGCTTACACCCGAAGCTGTTGATATGCTTACGGATTGTGGTCATCGTGTAGTTGTTGAAACAAATGCGGGTCTTGGCATAAACTATTCAGACAATCATTTCTCTGAAGCAGGTGCCGAAATAGTTTCAACCCCTCAGGAGGTTTATCAGGCCGATTTAATTTTGAAAATTCTTCCTCCGTTACCAGGCGAAGTTGCTTTAATGAAGCCAAGATCTACGTTGTTCTCCTTGGTACAGTTAAATTCGTTTGCTCCCGAAGCATTCGAACTAATGATGGGCAAACGGATCAATGCAATAGGTTATGAGCTGTTGGCCGACGACCAGAACAAATTGCCGGTACTCAATATCATTTCCGAGATTGAAGGTAAAGCTTCAATCTCCATTGCAGCCGAAATGTTAAGTAACGCCCGTGGAGGTAAAGGATTGCTGTTTGGTGGAATTTCGGGAGTACCACCCACTGAAGTTGTCATTGTGGGAGCCGGAATAGCAGGAACTGCTGCCGCCCGTGCAGCTTTAGGAATGGGAGCCATGGTAAAGGTGTTTGATGAGGATATCAACAAATTACGAACCATACAACAAGTATTGGGTCAGTCGTTGTTTACATCTAATTTTCAACCCAACGTGCTACATAACGCATTCCGATCGGCCGATGTAGTAATAGGCGCTATGCGTTATATAAATTCACGTAAAAGATATGTGATTGCCGAAGAGATGATCAGTTCAATGAAAAAAGGAGCTTTGATTATTGATCTTCGTGTTAACCAAGGAGGGTGTTTCGAAACGACCTGTGGATTAACCCCTTCTGATCCTTCTGTTTTTCAGCAATATGGAATTTTTCATTATTGTAAATCGAATGTCAGCAATTATGTAGCCCGAACCACTGCTATGGGATTCAGTAATATTTTTGTCCCCATGCTATTCTCAATTGGAGATATGGGGTCGGTCCAGGCACTAATAAAGGCTGATATGGGATTTAGAGCTGGAATATATATGTACGGCGGCAAGCCGGTGAATCGCTATGTAGCAAATCATTTTAATCTTTCTTCGGCCGATATTAGTATCTATTTGTCGGCTTTTTAGGATTAAAACAGATAAAATTGTAATTTTGTTCACCGTTCAAAGTTTAATTTTTTTACCTTTGCAACGCGATCATAAACAATGGCAATCAGAGAATAAAAGCTTATATAAATTATTATGGCAGAACAAACGAAAGTTACGACGTTGGAAAAGGTTGTTGTTCGTTTCTCGGGAGACTCGGGAGACGGTATGCAATTAACCGGAACAATCTTTTCAAATCTGTCTGCAATTTTGGGAAATGATATTTCAACATTCCCCGACTTTCCGGCAGAAATACGTGCTCCGCAAGGAACGCTTAGTGGTGTATCAGGGTTTCAGGTTCACCTGGGATCAAGAAAAATTTATACACCGGGAGATAAAGCGGATGTATTGGTTGCTATGAATCCAGCCGCTTTTGAAGGTTAATGTAAAGCAAATTAAACCAAATGCAATTGTAATTATTGACACTGATTCATTTTTAAAGAATGATCTTACCAAAGCCCAGTTTGTAACGGAAGACCCGTTTGCAGAATTAGGATTGAACAGTGTACAAGTTGTTGCTGTTCCAATTTCATCCATGGTTAAAGATGGCCTGGCTGAATTTGAACTGGATAACAAATCGGCATTACGCTGCAAAAATATGTTTGCTCTTGGATTGGTTTGTTGGCTGTTTGAGCGGCCCCTTGAAGAGGCAATGCATATGTTACAAAATAAATTTGCAAAAAAACCGGCCATTGTCAAGGCAAATATCAAAGCCCTTACAGATGGTTACAACTACGGTCATAATACACACGCAACTGTTTCTACATACCGTATTGAAAGTACGACTGTTGAACCAGCTTACTATACAGATGTAAATGGAAACAAGGCAACTTCCTATGGTTTGATTGCCGCTGCAGAAAAAGCAGGATTAAGACTTTTCCTAGGCAGTTATCCCATTACTCCGGCAACCGATATCTTACACGAATTGGCTAAACGCAAAGATCTAGGCGTTATCACCGTTCAGGCTGAAGATGAAATTGCAGGTATCTGCACAGCAATCGGTGCAAGCTTTGCAGGTTGCCTGGCTGCTACTTCAACCTCTGGTCCGGGTCTTGCCCTTAAGGGTGAAGCCATCGGATTAGCTGTTATTTCAGAAATTCCACTGGTTGTTATCGATGTACAACGAGGAGGCCCTTCAACCGGGATGCCGACTAAAAGTGAACAAACAGACCTTATGCAGGCTCTATATGGACGTAACGGCGAAAGTCCGGCTGTAGTAATTGCGGCTTCTACTCCAACCGATTGTTTTGATGCCGCATTCTGGGCAGGAAAACTTGCCGTAGAGCATATGACACCTGTTATTTTGCTTACCGATTCGTTTATTGCCAATGGATCATCTGCTTGGAAAATTCCAGATTTGGATACCTATCCGTCAATCACTCCTAACTATGTGACCAACTACAAAGAAGAAGCTCCATGGAAACCTTATCGTCGAGATAAAGATTCATTAGTTCGTTATTGGGCTATCCCTGGTATGAATGAGTTCATGCATCGTATCGGTGGCTTGGAAAAAGATTACGAAACAAGTGCTATATCCACCGATCCTGCCAATCACCAGAAGATGGTAAATGTTCGTCAGGCTAAGATTGATAAAATAGCCGATTACATACCCGAGCAGGAAGTTTGCGGAGACAAAGATGCCGAGCTGCTTGTTATTGGCTGGGGTGGCACCTACGGTCACCTGTATGAAGCAATGGAAGATATGCAGGCTGAAGGTAAAAAAGTTGCCATGGCTCACTTTAAATTTATACACCTCTTCCAAAAAACACGGCAGAGTTGATTAGTCGTTATAAGAAAGTGGTTGTAGTTGAACAAAACAACGGTCAGTTTGCCAATTACTTACGGGGGAAAATTCCTGGATTCAATCCATTCCAGTTTAACCGCGTAAAAGGACAACCCTTTGTTGTTGCTAGATTAGTTGAGGAATTAACGAAAATTTTGGAGGCATAAACCATGAGTATAGAAGTAAAATATGCTAAATACGTAGCAAAAGACTATAAGAGTGATCAGTACGTACGCTGGTGTCCGGGTTGTGGCGACCATGCCGTGCTAAACTGTCTTCATAAAGCGATGGCCGAATTGTCAATCCCTCCACATAAAACTGCTGTAATTTCAGGTATTGGCTGCTCGTCACGTTTACCTTATTACATGAATACCTATGGATTCCATACCATTCACGGTCGTGGTGCGGCTATTGCAACAGGTGTTAAGACAGCCAATCCAGACCTTTCGGTTTGGTTAATAACCGGTGATGGTGACTGTCTGGCAATCGGAGGGAATCATTTCATCCATGTGGTGCGTAGAAATGTTGATATGAACATTGTGTTGTTCAACAACAAAATTTACGGTCTCACGAAAGGTCAGTATTCTCCTACATCCGACAGAGGATTCGTATCCAAAAGCTCTCCTTTCGGAACAGTGGAAGAGCCTTTTGTTCCTGCAGAACTTACACTCGGAGCACGTGGAACTTTCTTTGCCCGAAGCATTGATGTCGATTTGAAAAACTCGACCGATATATTGATCGAGTCTGCGAAACACAAAGGAACCTCTGTGGTAGAAGTATTGGTGAACTGTGTTATTTTTAATGATGGCACCCACAAAGACATCGCGGATAAGGAATACAGGGCAGAACGTACCATTTTCCTGCGTCATGGCGAAAAAAATGCTGTTCGGGAAAGACAACGATAAAGGATTGGTCCTTGACGGATTAAAGCTTAAGGCTGTTACAATCGGTCAGGATGGCTACACTCTTGATGACATTTTGGTTCACGATGCCACAACTCAAGATAATACCATGCACCTCCTTCTTTCAATGATGGGTGGTGAAATGCCGGTAGCTTTAGGTGTTATCCGCGCCGTAGAAGCTCCCGTTTATGGTGAAGAATTGTATAAACAAATGGAGGCTGTTCAAACTAAAAACCCAATCTTAAACTTAACGATATATTAATGAGTGGAGAAGTTTGGCAGGTTAAAGAATAATTAATGAAAAATTTCTTTAATTGTTTTTTTACTTAAAAGAAATTTTCTACCGAAAACGATAGTATATTGGTATGTTGTATATAAAACTAAAAAAAGCTTTTAAGCAAAATGCTAATGCAAAAGCATTAATAGGGTTAGAAAAAAACTTTGCAATAATAACTTTGCATGATGCTATAAAAAGATATTGCCGAGAGCAATAAATGCGCTGTAATGCTGTAAAAGATATGATGAATTTCTATATGAGGGCTACTTTATTGACAGCAAAAAAGCAGTTTTTACAGATTTTTCAGCACTTAACAGAATAGACGATCTGTATAAAGAATCGTTTATTCTTGGTTACTCGTATCAATTTTACAGCATTTACAGCATTGTTTACTTCTAAAAACTTTTAAAGCCTTTATGACAGTAATATTAAACCGTAATTTATTCTACCCCAACCGCTTTAAAAACGGCATCAATAGGATCAGAATATAACACCAATTGAAATTTACTCAACAACTTTGGTGGAACTTTTGCCATTTGTGCCATATCCAAGGTTGGCAATAAAATTTTTTTAGCCCCACTGTCACTGGCAACTTGAAGTGCATCAGGCAAACTCTCGGTTTCTATGATAGTCCCACCTATACTCATACTCCCAAGAACGACCATTTGAGGTAAAAGAGGTTTGTCAAGAATACCGCTACATAATGAAATAAAAATTGAAAGTTCAATATCTTTGGCTTTTCCAATGCCATTAAGATCAAGTGCTTTTAGATGGTAATCAAACTCTTTAAATTTTGCATTGAGTGACACACGATGTAAATTAGCTTGTATGTAATTAATAGCCTCTTTGATTTCACCTTTTATTGGGCTTCCATTAAAGCCTGTGTGGTCAAGCTTGCCACTTCCAGCCATGACTTGAAGATCGAGTCTAAATAGCCCTTTATGCCCTGTATCTGGATTGGTAGATACCGTATAGAGTGAGCCACTTGGAAGCTCCCCATCAGGGATGAGTCCACTCACACCACTTTCAGGCACCGATACTCTAATTTCTGTATCATTTTCAATGTCAATGTATGAAAAATTGACATCGTAAAATTCCATACCACCGATTTTTTTCAATTGCTCTTTAATTCTTCTTCGACCAATAAGCGCATACTCTAAACATACTTTGACATCATCTTTTGTAAAAGCACCATCGGGATGCATCAGTTTAAGAAGCCCACTTACCGTTTTTTTTAACTGCACGGCTGTCTCTTTGATTGAGGTCTTTGCCAAGTCTAAAATACTTATCAATAGCATTAGAAAAGTTTAACTTTTGAAGTTCCCTCATCCATTCAGCCATAAAATCAGTGATAAACCCATACTCATTGGTAAAAAACTCTGGGCGCATCTTTGGCATTTCCCATCCCGGAAGATAGTTATGGAAACGATCAAAAAAAGCTGTGTCTATCATTTCTTTTGGAAATGGAGAGAGTAGATGGGAGGTTTTCACAAGGTTTTCAATGCTACCATTGATATTACCGACAAAAACAAAAGAGGCTTTGGCTTGCTTTTGCTCTTTCCCTCGTGCAAAACTACCGCTTTCCATGTAGTCTTTCATGATTTGTATGCCATCTTTGTCTTTAAATTTAATACCCGCTACTTCATCAAATGCCACGATATCCCAATTGCCTACCAAGCCAACGGTTTTATTGCCCATATTGTAAAAAAGATTTGCAACAGTGGTTTGTCCACCACTCACTAAAATAGAATTGGGTGAAATTTCTTTATATACAAATGATTTACCCGTTCCCCTCGGTCCAAGCTCACACATATTGTAATTGTTTTCTACAAAAGGAACCAAGCGTGCCAAAAGGTGCCATTTTACATTGGTGGTGAAATTTGTAGGCTCCATACCAGAGCTTCGAATGATGAGATCCATCCACTCTTCATTGGTAAATTTAACCCTTTGTGCCATAAACTCTTCCATATCCATATTGGGCATCTGAATGGGGTTTCAAATCTTCGATATGAAAAGGGCTTGCTCCTTTGTCGTTTTCATCATAAAAGTAAGTCAATGTCACAATAACCCAAATGCCACCCGCTAAAAGCTTTTGAAACTGTTTCACATAGCTTTCATTGATGATGACCTTACTGATGCCAAGATTGCCAAATTCAGCCTCATAACAGTCTTGTTTTTCATTGAGTTTTACAGAAACTTTATCGATGATTTTATAGCGACCTTTTTCTTTAATTCGCGATTTTACAATCTCTTTTTCATCGGGTCTGACATAGTTTTTTGCCAAAATATCTTTGACTTTGAAAACCCCTTCGTGTATCTGTTCTTCATTGTCTGTTGCACAGTACATTCCTAAAAGATACTCTAAAACATAGATAGGAACATTGGCTCCTTCTTTAATAGACTTTGTAAGGTCTTTTCTAACAACTTTGCCTATAAATTCGCTGTTTAGCTTATGATTTAAGTCCATTGTTTTATCCTATAAGTCATCATCAAAATCATTGAAAAAGGAAAGGCTTAGTTTCGTATCCAATGCTTTATAAAGAGGCGTTTCTGTGCTGTTTTCTAACACTTTTTTGAGCGTTAGACGAATGATTTGATTATTATACGCATTAATGTCTTGCTTGAAGGTCAATTTGAATTTGGTTTCTCTGTTCGTATCGTACTGATCCATCGAATCAAATGTGTATTTAAACTCATCCGATAACACCACTCCATCAATGCTTTCAAAAGCAATTTTCAAGGTGAGCGGTTTGACTTTTTCACTGACAATTTCAGATTGATACAATGCAACATTGACTGTATTGGTTGAAATGGAGCGAATAGGAATAATCTCAACACTCACATCTTTTGTATCGGTTGAGCGTGCTTTATTGATGCGAATAAGAGGAATGACGAGTTCTTGAAGTGTTGCACCGCCATGCACAAAACGATTGCCTCCACCTTGAACTCTCATCTTGTTAATGGACTTGGCGATTAAAAATTCATTGTCTCCCTCAATGCCCAATGCCTCACCTTGGTATTTAAACACACCATTGGAGAGTGGAAGCTCTTTGCCTATCACAAAACGACGATTGAGTTTAACACTGTCCAAAACATCCAATTTGAAAAACTCACTCTCTTCGGTGGCACTATTGGTGTATAAAAAGCCATGATCAGCGGTTATGAACATATTGGTGCCATTGAAATTGGCGATTTGTTTGACAATCTTGATGATGGTCTCATACGCACTCAAAACGGCATCAAAGGTTTTTACCTCATTTTTCTCACCCATTTTATCGATTTCATCGTGATAGATGTAGAGTACACTGCTATTTTTAGCCAATTCTCTACCATCATTTCTACCCAGTTTTAAAAACTCTTCATAGCCTATGGCACAAGCATTTTCATCGAATGATTTTAAGATTTTATCACGATTTTGCATCCCAACTGAGGATTTGTCATCCACAAATACGGTATCGTTTTTATCTCCAATGCCGAGTTTTTTATGAGGCAATAAACTTGCCATTCCAAGCTGTGTGTACGAAGGAAGAGAGCTTACCATATACTCACATGTTGTAGTGTAGCGATCAACGCCTTCAATTTTTGAGGCTAATTCCACCCCGCATTCATACCGCAACGCATCAGAGATGATGACATAAAGTTTGCGATTGTTTGTCGTATTTGGACTTACATGTAAATCATAAAAATGGCGTTGATGGTGTTGGATATTTTCCCATTGGTACTCTTGTGAAATGCCTTGCCACTTATCACACACTTCTCTTAAAAATCCATTGAGATAGAGATGTTCTATTTTAACACTCAGTGCTTTAAGCACTTCAAGGTGTTCTGCTTTATCAGCATAGTAGCTATACTCACGATAATACCTATCGGCTTTATACCAATGCGTTGCATACGCTTTAACGCCCTCATCAAAACTTTTGATTTCAAAGGTGGTTTGCTTCACAAAATCGATCAATAAAGAAGCACTTAGCAATGCTTGGTAGATATGTTTAAAAGTGTCATACCAAAAGGTATGCTCTCTATCCGAGATGATTTTGAGCATTTTTTCTGAGTCTATGGCACCAAGATCGAGTTGTGTCAAAAGATAAGAGATGAGAGAGTGGTCACACTTTTCGTAGGTATCGCATGTCAAAAGCTTTGAAGGTGCAATGTTTGAGATGATCGTTTCAAGGTGCAGCTCTTGGCTCACCTCTTTTTGAAAGAAGTGCAAAACTCTCTTTGTGTCGTATGCTGTCCATCCAGTTTTTGACAAAAAGCCTTGCATCGCTATTGAGCGCACAAAGCCCTCGATCAATGGAGTAGTAAAAATGGTTTTGAAAGAGTTTATACATCAAGTCTTTAAGACTATTTCCCTCATAGGCAAATTTTGCTTTGATGGTTTGAAAAAAGAATGTCTCTAAACCAAATTTACTCAAAGTATCAAAATGCTTTTCATTTTCAAAGGTTTTTAGCAAAATAGTTTCTATGATTGCTTCACATCCGATGCTTACTCCCATGATTTTGAGTGCTAAATGCTCTTCTGATTCATTGCCATGTAGTAGTTCTTTTAAGGCTTCAAGGCGTTTAGGAGCATTGAAAAACTTATCGAACTGGGCGATGATGGATTTGTAGCTGACATCAAGTCCAAGACTTTGGAGAATGAGACTGGCTCTATCGGCACTAAACACATAATGAGCAATGTTCAGATCCAAAAGCCAATTATCTTCATTGAAAGGGGCATTCTTAGGTGAATAGATTAAAAATTTATCGTTTGGGTTGAGTTTCAACACGCGGTATTTGATACCAAATTCGTTATTGTCTATTACTAATTTTTGGGTATTATCAAAAGAGAGCATATCAAATTGCTCTTTTAAAGCACCCTCGTTGTCATACCAAAAAAATGATGCGATGTTGTTCAAAAAGGGTATCAAGTCGTTGTTGGATATCGGTCATACTTTTAATTTCCCACTATTTCGATTGCTCATCGATACTCTTTGGGTACACTTTGTGTTATTGTTCCATCGGGCAATTGAAAGTAGAGCTGTTTATTTTTGCTGTAAACATTGGCTATACCTTTTTTAAGGCTCTCTTTTTGAGCATCTCTTACTGATTTTTTACCAACTCTTAGTATTTTATTTGCTATTTCACTCATGTGGCATTCCTTCTAAAAATAGACTCTTCATATCTTCATCATAAAGCTGATGGTTATCTTCTACGATTTCAAAACTATCATCGCCGTTAAAAACAAGCATCCACTCATCGACCAATGCTTTGTAAGTACTCAGAAACAAATCTCTACTTCGTGTGTATCTTCTTTTGATATCATCCACGGGCACATCATGCCCACCTTTTAGGACTCTATTTTTAACCCTAAAAATATTCTCTTCTTCTGTTTCTAAAAAAAGGTAGACAAGATTGACATAAAAATCCTTTGTCTTTTGCTTCTTTGATCACCTTGATAAGGTATTTACCAGAGAGCGTTGTCTCTATCACAAACGAATTGCTACCTTCCAAAGAGAGGCACAACTCTTCAAAAAACTTTTTACCGGCTTTTACTTTATATTTTTTGTATGTCATTTGGATCATACTCTTTTGCAATCTCATCCGCATTGATAAACTTTAAACCCTCTAATTTTGCAAAATTTAAAGCAAATGTTGTTTTCCCACTCCCATTAGCCCCTGCAATGATGTATAAAGTTTTCATCACTTCATTCCTTGGTTTTATTATCCTATTTTAACTTTTATTAGTATACAATTTCGCCACTTAGGCTTTCTAACGGACGCACATTGTCTGGTACTGCTTGCAGCTGAAAGCCAAGTCCTTACACTTAACTACCTTCCCTTACTTCTCTTCATCACTGAGTCCTGCGATAGGAAAAAGTATATCTTGAAACTTTGTGTAGTTTACTTTTACCCCATCATCCAAGTCAATGTCGGTGTGTTGTTGGGCAAAGTGCATCATCTTTTCTCTATCAAATGCGATTAACTCTTTAAGTTTTACTTCGATCTCTTTGATTCTTTTATCGGCATCTTTTTTGTCTTTGTCGGTGGCACTGCTGGAGTTTAGGGTGTGTTCTAAGCTCTCTTTGTGTGCTTCGAGTTTGGTGATGTACTCACCAAGGTAGCTGTTTCGAACGCGTCCAAAAAGGTCACTCTCATAGCGGTGCATGTAGCTTAAACTCATAAAGCCTTTTTTAGGTGAACTCACCATCCAATAGATAGGGCGTTTTTTATAGCGTTTGATGTGATCTTCGTAAAAGCCTTTGACAAAGTATTTGCGTAGGCTCATGCCAAGGGTATTTTCGATAAAACGAACATTACCATGTAAAGACTCTTCACCAAAAGCTACTTTAACAAACTGGATAAAACGAGCAGTGATGTCATCTTTGAAGTAGTCATCTTCAAGCACAGGGATGATGTTGTCCTCATCTGCCTCAAACGATGGCGAGGAGATGTTAAACGAGGCATTGGCATCTTCTAAACTTTGGTGCATATTGGCTACATGTAAACCCTCATGGTCTAAACTGTACCTTCCAAACAGCACACCCACACCATAAGAGATGAACTGTTTGATGATTTCATCGGCGTTAAATATGAGTTCCCAAGCTGGAGCTTGGGAACTAGAAGTGCTGGAGATGTCTTCTCGTTCCCACGCTCCAGCTTGGGAATACATACGGACACTACTCTCTTGCTTGAGAATCGTAATATCTTTTGGATCTACATAGGGAGTGAGTTCATCTTGAAGCTCATAAATCTCTATAAAAAGACGATTGAGCTCTTCTTCATTGGCATGTAAAGTATGAAACTTCTTAGCCCAATACGCACAATACCCCTCATATGCTTTTTCAAGACTTCCATCTTTGTTGTGTTTCAAAAGAGCGTTACATGTAAAGTCCCATGAG
>JAJOKG010000002.1 GCA_021206415.1 Sulfurospirillum sp.
CTAACCCGTTGTGATACGCTGACTCCTGAAGAGATTAATGAAAAAGTAAATTTCTTTTTAAATCTTTTAAGTTTAAAAAGAAATGATTTGGCACAAAAATATAAAGCCAGAGAGGATTTGCATTCGTATTGTCAAGATGTGTATGAGAGAGATGGAAACTTGCCTTTTTTTGTCATACCCCTTTCATCGGTTTCTAAGATCAATGTAGATCCTATTAAATATGCACTATCTGATGTTATTCGAAAGGTTCGAGATGAAGAGAGTCGTTGTTAAGGTTGGTACACACGTTTTAAGTGAACAAAACCGTTTATGCAAAGAACGTATTTTAAATTTAGTTGAGTTTTTAGTAGCTTTAATGGAAAAATATGAGGTTATTTTGGTCTCTTCTGGTGCTGTGGCAGCAGGATACTCCATTTTAAAGTTGGATAAAAAGCTCCTCCACAATCGTCAAGCCATTGCTGCGGTGGGACAGCCTCAATTGATGTCTACTTACAATAAGAAACTTGAGCAATTTGGTAAAAGTGGAGCACAGTTACTTCTGACCGCAGATGACTTTGATTCACGTAAGCGCTGTTATCATGCCAAATGTACGATTGATACCTTACTTGAAAATGGCATTTTACCTATCATTAACGAAAACGATGCGACAGCAACGGAGGAGTTGGTTTTTGGCGATAATGACCAACTCTCTTCTCGTGTAGCGTACTATTTTGGCGCAGATTTGTTGATTTTACTCTCTGATATTGACGGATATTATGACAAAGACCCTCATAAATATGAAGATGCCAAAATGCGAAAAATTGTCCATGAGATTGATCCACGTGAGCTTGAAATGGAAAAATCTGCCAATTTTGCTTTTGCCACGGGTGGCATTGTGACCAAACTCAAAGCGGCACAGTTTTTATTGGAACATCAAAAAGCGATGTTTATTGCCAGCGGGTTTGATTTGAGTGATGTGAAAAGTTATATGCTAGAAGGTGTTCATAAAGGCGGAACCCTTTTTACATGTGAAAACCGTTAAATCAAAGTGAACTGCTTCACTTTGATAGGTTTGGAACCGAAGCATGTATGTGAAGAATGAACATATGCGAAGGAATGAGAAATTGAAAATAGTTTTTATGGGTACGCCTTCGTATGCAACAACCATCTTAGAAGTGCTCTGTCATGAACCTTCTATTGAGGTTGCTCTTTTGGTGACTCAAGAGGATAAACCTGTCGGGCGAAAACAGCTTTTAACACCGCCCCATACAAAAGCGTGGCTTTTAGAACAGGCTTTACATGTAGAGATTTTTCAGCCTAAAACCTTGCGTTGCAAAGAGGCGCATGAAAAAATTGCTGCGTGCCGTCCTGATTTTATTGTGGTGGCTGCCTATGGGCAAATTTTGCCTCGAGAAATACTCGATATTGCCCCTTGTATTAATCTTCACGCCTCTTTATTGCCTAAGTTTAGAGGAGCAAGTCCGATTCAATCAGCATTACTTGCAGGCGAAGTGTATACAGGTGTGACGTCTATGTTGATGGAAGAGGGATTAGACACTGGTGCAATGCTTGGTTTTTCGTATCTTAAAATTGAGCCAGAGCATAATGCATCTTTATTATTTAATGCCTTATCTTCATGTGCAGCACGATTGACAGTAACAACCCTTAAAAACTTTTCTTCTCTTATGCCGATACAACAAGTAAGTGCGAATGCAACCCATTGTAAAAAAATCAAAAAAGAGGATGGCTTAATCTCCTTTGCCTTGGATGCTACTGAGATTATCAATCGTTTTAAAGCGCTTTCTCCTTGGCCTGGAATTTTTTTGGAATCAGGGTTAAAGTTATTAGATATCAAGCAGATTGATACTATAGAAAATGAGACGTTTGGTATTATAAGCGAGGTAACATCCGAGGGAATTATTCTTACATGTAAAAAAGGAAAAATAGTGGTTAAAACACTTCAGCCTGCCTCTAAAAGTGCTATGAGTGCTAGGGATTATATTCGCGGCAAAAGGTTAAATTGTGGTGATTCACTGGTTTGAAACAATTGAGTCAACGCATCAATATTTAATTGCTGCTTTACGTGAGGGAACGGTTTGTGCACCTTATGCTGTTGGTGCAAAACTTCAAACGCAAGGTATTGGAAGTAGAGGCAATGCTTGGCATGGAGAAGAAGGGAACTTCTTTTTTTCTTTTTGTATCGAAGAGAAACACTTACCTGACGATTTACCTTTAGCTTCTGTTTCTATCTATTTTTCTTCCTTAATGAAAGAAGTTCTAGCGTCGTATGGCTCGAAAGTATGGCTGAAGTGGCCTAATGATTTTTATTTGAAAGAGAAAAAAATTGGTGGCATGATTACCACAAAAATTGGAAGTACCATTGTAGGTTCAATTGGGCTAAATATTGTTGTAGCCCCACCTAATTTTGGGCATTTGGATGTTTTTATTTCCCCAAATGATTTAGCTGAGCAGTTTATTGGAAGCGTTGATCAAAAAGAATCGTGGAAGAAAGTTTTTAGTAATTATAAGATAGAATTTGATGAAAATCGAAGTTTTTCTTTCCACTTAGATGGCAAATTGGTTTCTTTAAAAGATGCGGTATTGTGTGATGATGGCTCTATAGAGCTAGAAAATAAAAAGGTGTACAGTTTACGATGAGCGAGATTATAGCGATAGCAAATCAAAAAGGCGGTGTTGGTAAAACAACGACTGCTATTAATTTGGCTGCCTCCTTAGCAGTTGCTGAAAAGCGCGTCTTATTGATCGACATTGATCCTCAAGCGAATGCTACCACAGGACTTGGGTTTCATCGAAGCGATTATGAGTACAACATTTATCACGTCCTCATTGGGAGAAAACGGCTTTCTCAAGTCATCCTAGAAACATCCCTTTCAACATTACATGTAGCGCCATCAAACATCGGTCTAGTAGGCGTTGAGAAAGAGTTTTATGATAACAATACCAAAGGTCGAGAGCTTATTTTAAAAAACAAAAATTGAAGAGATTAAAGACCAATACGATTATATTATTATTGATTCTCCTCCTGCCCTTGGAAGCATTACCATTAATGCACTCAGTGCTGCAAATTCGGTAATTATCCCTATTCAGTGTGAATTTTTTGCATTAGAGGGATTGGCACAGCTTCTTAATACGGTTAAATTGATTAAAAAAACCATTAATCCAACACTTGAGATTAAAGGCTTTTTACCGACGATGTACAGTACGCAAAACAATCTTTCAAAACAAGTTTTTGCAGATTTGAAGGAGCATTTTAAAAGCAAATTGTTTTTAGATAAAGAGAGTGCTTCATATGTGGTTATTCCTCGAAATATTAAATTGGCTGAATCTCCGAGTTTTGGCAAACCTATTATTTTATACGATGTTGAATCCCCTGGTTCTAAGGCCTATCAAAATCTTGCCAATTCTATTTTAGTGAGCTGATATGAGTACAAAAAAAGTTTTAGGTCGGGGATTAAGTGCCATTATTGAGGATGTTGAAGAGGCGTATAAGCAAGATATAGAACAAGCAAAAGATTTAGTACGTGAAATTGATATTGAACGTATTACACCAAATCCTTACCAACACGTGTCTCTTTTAATGAGGTAGCACTTAAAGAATTGAGTGAATCTATTAAAAGGCATGGTCTTTTACAGCCAATTATTGTTGTTGCTAAAGATGATGATTATATGCTTTTAGCTGGTGAGAGACGTTTACGTGCAAGCAAATTAGCAGGTTTTAAAAAGATTAAAGCCATTGTCGCTGATATTGAATCCAAAAATTTACGTGAATTAGCACTCATTGAAAATATTCAACGAGAAGACCTCAATCCTATTGAATTAGCGATTGCTTATAAAGAGTTAATTGAAGAGTATCAAATTACACAAGATGGACTTTCTGAAATTATTCATAAAAGTCGAACTCAAATTACGAATACCATTCGATTGCTCACCTTAAGTGAGCAAACTAAAAAATATCTTGCTGAAGGTATTCTTTCTCAAGGTCATGCTAAAGTATTAGTAGGACTTGAACCTAAAGATGAGGAGATGGTTGTTAATACTATTTTGGGCCAAAAGCTAAGTGTTCGTGAGACAGAAGCATTGGTTAAAAAACTTAAAAGTAATGATGAGTCTATTGATAAAAAAGAAAAGACCATTTTAACAATTCCAGAAGAACTTCAGGCCGTATCAACACGCCTAAAAGAGCTTGGTTTTGAAGCTAAACCAAAATCAAACAGTATTACCATACACTTCAAAAATGATGAAGCAATTTATACTTTTTTAGAGCGTTTCCAATAGTTTTATCTATAAATGTCACAAGTTTAATAAACTATTTTCCTTTGTTATGGTAAAATTCGCAAAATTTTTCCCATAGTGAACTTAATCTGTATCAAAAAAATCTTAAAAATTGAGTGTGATCTCGAGCTAAAGGAGCAAGAATTATGTTGGATATTATACCAGCACTCTTACTAGTGACTGGAACTGTATTTTTAGTTTTGTTAATTGTTCTTAACAAAATACTTTATAAACCCCTCTTGGAGTTTATTGATAATAGAAATAATTCTATTAATCGTGATTTAGAAAATGCAGGAAAAAATGCTAGTGATGTTGTTGCCTACTATCAGGAAATAGAAACAATTTTATCTGAAGGTAAATTAGAAGCTGCCAAAATTCGTGAGGCGGCTATTAATGAAGCAAATGATAAAGGAATGAAACGTATTGAGCAAAAGAAAAATGACATTGAAGCTCAAAATGTTGCATTTTTAAATGCGCTAGAGTCAGAAAAAGATGAATTTAAAAACGGTTTAATGGCAAAAATGCCTCTTTTTAAAGAGAGCATTCATGTAAAATTAAGCTCAATTTAGTGGAGGGTAAAATGAAAAAAAGTTATTTCTTGCTCTTATTGGCACCTATCGCTCTTTTTGCGAGTGAAGGCGTAAGTGCTGGATCAACAGATATTTTCCCAAGGACTGTTAACTTCTTAATTTTCGTCGCTATTTTGTATTACTATGTTGCTGCTAATCTTAAAGAGTGGTATTTTGGTCGTAAAAACGAAATTGCAACGAAGTTGGATTCTATTCAGGTAAAACTTAAAGAATCAAACAGTAAAAAAGAGGTCGCTCTTGCAAAAGTAGAAGAAGCAAAAGTTAATGCAAAAAATCTCATAGAAACAGCAAAAAAAAGAGGCTGTCTTGCTTAGTGAAAAAATCACACAGGAAGCAGAACATGAAATTGAAAACTTAGAAAAAGTGTTTCAAGATCGTATTTCTATCGAGCGTCGTAAAATGCAAAGGGTTATTATTTCTGAAGTTTTAGATGAAATGTTCAAAGAAGGTTCTATTTCATTAGATAACGATGAAGTTGTGAATATTGTTAATAAGAAGGTTGCATAATGAGTAATGCAGTAGCAAAAAAATATGTTAATGCTCTTGTACAAGGATGCAACAGTAATGAATTAGTAGAAATGTTTGAAGAATTGAGTGAATTGACAAAAGCTTATTCATTGGAGAAGTTAAACACAATTATAGATTCTCCAAACATTGCAAAATCAACTAAAGAAGAATTTGTTTTATCTTTAGTTCAAACAAAGAGTGTTAAGTTTAAAAACTTTATAAAACTTTTAAATGCCAATGATAGGCTAAAACTTATTCCTAATATCGTAGAAGAATTAGCGTATCAAATTGCATTAAAAAATAATACATTTGAAGGAACAGTTTCTACAAATTTTGCAATGAATGAAGCTCAGATTAAAATGTTAGAGGAAAATTTTAGTAGAAAATTTAATGCAAAGATTAAATTAAATAATTTGGTTAATGACATATCCTGGTATTAAAGTTGAACTTGATAATTTAGGTGTGGAAGTAAGTTTCTCCGCTGAACGGCTCAAAGCTCAGATGTGTGAACATATTTTAAAAGCAATTTAATAAATTAAGATAATTAACAAAGAAATATAAGGAGTAATTTGTGGGTGCAAAAATGAAAGCTGATGAAATCAGTTCCATCATTAAAGAACGTATTGAAAATTTTGAACTCAATGTTGACATCGAAGAGACTGGAAAGGTTATTTCAGTAGCAGATGGTGTTGCCAATGTTTATGGTTTGAAAAACGTTATGGCTGGTGAAATGGTTGAATTTGAGAATGGCGAAAGAGGCATGGCTCTGAATCTTGAAGAGTCAAGTGTTGGTATTGTTGTTCTTGGTAGTTGTAATGAGATAAAAGAAGGCTCTTCTGTAAAAAGGTTGGCAAAACTTCTTCGTGTTCCAGTCGGTGAAGCACTTGTTGGACGTGTTGTCAACTCATTGGGTGATCCTATTGATGCAAAAGGTCCAATCAACGCAACAGAGACACGTTTCGTTGAAGAGAAAGCACACGGTATTATGGCTCGTAAATCAGTTCATGAACCACTTCAAACAGGACTGAAGGCGATTGATGCTCTTGTTCCAATTGGTAGAGGACAAAGAGAACTTATTATTGGTGATAGACAAACAGGTAAAACAACGATCGCAATTGATACTATTATTAATCAAAAAGGTCAAAATGTTACATGTATTTATGTTGCTATTGGTCAAAAGCAATCAACGGTTGCTCAAGTGGTTAAAAAACTTGAAGAACACGGTGCAATGGACTATACCATCATTGTTAATGCAGGTGCAAGTGATTCTGCTGCAATGCAATTTTTAGCGCCATATGCTGGTGTTTCTATGGGTGAATATTTCAGGGATAATGGTAAACATGCTTTGATCGTTTATGATGATCTTTCAAAACATGCAGTTGCTTACCGTGAAATGTCTTTGATTTTACGTCGTCCTCCAGGTCGTGAAGCATATCCAGGTGACGTTTTTTTATCTTCACTCTCGTTTGCTTGAAAGAGCAGCAAAAGTTAATGATGAATTAGGTGCAGGTTCACTAACAGCGCTTCCTATTATTGAAACACAAGCAGGTGACGTTTCTGCGTATATTCCTACCAATGTTATTTCAATTACAGATGGTCAAATTTTCTTAGAATCAGATTTGTTTAACTCAGGTATTCGTCCTGCGATTAACGTTGGTTTATCTGTTTCTCGTGTTGGTGGTGCGGCTCAAATTAAAGCAACCAAACAAGTTGCAGGAACATTAAGACTTGATCTTGCTCAATACCGTGAGCTTCAAGCATTTGCACAGTTTGCAAGTGATCTTGATGAATCAAGCCGTAAGCAACTTGAGCGTGGACAAAGAATGGTTGAGCTTCTTAAGCAACCTCCTTATGCACCAATTGCTATTGAGAAACAAGTATTAATTATTTTTGCAGGAGCAAAAGGTTACCTAGATAGTATTGACGTAAGAGAAGTTAGCCGTTTTGAAGCTGAACTTAATTCATATGTCAGTGCAAAATATCCAGATATTATTGAACAACTTAACGTTAAAAAAGCAATTGATAAAGATTTAGAAGAACAATTACATAAGGCATTGAGCGAGTTTAAAGCGACGTTTGCAGTCAAGTAAGGATAAGCTATGGCAAACCTTAAAGAGATAAAAAGAAAAATCAAGAGTGTTCAAAATACTCAAAAAACGACACGTGCTATGAAACTTGTTTCAACAGCAAAGTTGAAACGAGCAGAAACAGCAGCAAAGCAATCGCGTGTGTATGCTATTAAGATTAATGAAGTGCTTTCTGAAATAGCATATAAGATCAACCAAGCTACAAATGGTGCAGTTGAAAGTCGTTTTTTTTGATAACAATAAAGCACCACAAACAGTGGATGTTATTTTTGTTACAGCTGATAAAGGCTTATGTGGTGGTTTTAATATTCAAACCATTAAAGCCGTAAGAAATTTATTAGTAGAGTATGCTGAACAAAAGATCACAGTAAGATTACGTGCTGTTGGTCGCAAAGGTATTGCGTTTTTTAATTTTCAAGGCGTTGAACTTTTAACTTCTTATGCAGGGGTTAGTTCATCTCCAAGTTATGAAAAAGCACAAGAGATTATTAAAAGTGCAATTGATGACTTTGTCGAAGGAAAAACAGACAAAGTTATTCTAGTTCACAATGGTTATAAAAATATGATTTCACAAGAATTAAAAATTGTAGATGTCGTTCCTGTTCAATCACCGATTGAAGCTAAAGAGACAAGTTCTTTAATGGAAGTTGAACCTGAAGCAAGTGGAGAGGAGATCTTAGATTCTTTAATTCAGAAATATTTTGAGTATAACATGTATTATGCGTTAATCGACTCATTAGCGGCGGAGCACAGTGCTCGTATGCAGGCTATGGAAAATGCAACCAATAATGCAAAAGAACGTGTTGGTGTCTTGACATTGGCATATAATAAAGCAAGACAAGAGTCTATTACTACTGAACTCATTGAGATTATCAGTGGTGTAGAATCTATGAAATAAACTGTTTTAAAAAATAAAAGGAGAATATTCAATGAATGGATTAATTAGCCAGATTATGGGTCCAGTTGTTGACGTCGATTTTAATGGCTACCTTCCTAAAATCAATGAAGCGATTGAAGTGAATTATGAAGTAGAAGGTAAAAAGCAAAAGTTAATTCTTGAAGTAGCTGCACATTTGGGCGACAACCGTGTAAGAACAATTGCGATGGATATGAGTGAAGGTTTGACAAGAGGAATTGAAGTTAAAGCTTTAGGAAATCCTATTCAAGTTCCTGTTGGTGAAGAAGTTTTAGGACGTATTTTTAACGTTGTTGGTGATGTTATTGATCAAGGTGAGCCAGTTTCTGGTAAAACAAAATGGTCAATTCACAGAGAGCCACCAAAATTTGAAGAACAAAGCACTAAATCTGAGATCTTTGAAACAGGTATTAAGGTTGTAGACCTTCTTGCTCCTTATGCAAAAGGTGGTAAAGTTGGCCTCTTCGGTGGTGCTGGTGTTGGTAAAACCGTTATTATTATGGAACTTATTCATAACGTTGCATTCAAACACAGTGGATATTCAGTATTTGCAGGTGTAGGTGAGCGAACACGTGAAGGTAATGACCTTTACCATGAAATGAAAGATTCAAACGTTTTGGATAAAGTTGCACTGTGCTATGGACAAATGAGTGAACCACCAGGAGCACGTAACCGTATTGCACTAACTGGTCTTACAATGGCTGAATATTTCCGTGATGAAATGGGACTAGACGTTTTGATGTTTATCGATAACATTTTCCGTTTTTCTCAATCAGGGGCAGAGATGTCTGCTCTTCTTGGACGTATTCCTTCCGCCGTTGGATATCAACCAACCCTTGCAAGTGAGATGGGTAAATTTCAAGAGAGAATTACATCGACTAAAAAAGGTTCAATTACTTCTGTTCAAGCAGTTTATGTACCTGCGGATGACTTAACAGATCCTGCTCCTGCAACAGTATTTGCTCACTTAGATGCAACAACAGTACTTAATCGTTCTATTGCAGAAAAAGGTATTTATCCAGCAGTTGATCCATTGGATTCTAGTTCACGTATGCTTAACCCTGAGATTTTAGGTGCTGAACATTACAATGTGTCTCGTGGCGTACAAGCAGTTCTTCAAAAGTATAAAGATTTACAAGATATTATTGCAATTCTTGGTATGGATGAGCTTAGTGAAGAAGATAAAGTAACCGTTGATCGTGCTCGTAAAATTGAAAGATTTCTTTCTCAACCATTTTTTCGTTGCAGAAGTATTTACAGGAAGTCCTGGAAAATACGTTACACTTGAAGAATCTATTGCTGGGTTTAAAGGTATTTTAGAAGGTAAGTATGATGATTTACCAGAAGCTGCTTTTTATATGGTAGGAAGTATTGAAGAAGTAATTGAGAAAGCTGCAAAATTAAAAAGCTAAGAAGCGATAAGGTCAAAAAATGAATACATTAAAATTAGAAATTGTGACCCCTGAGGGTCAGATTTTTGCTAATGATGTAAAAAGTGTTACACTTCCTGGAAAAGAAGGTGAGTTTGGGGTTCTCCCAAGCCACGCTTCTGTTGTGGCACTTTTACAAGCAGGTGTGATTGATATTGAACTTACAGATGGCAATCATGATATTGTTGCTATCAATTGGGGATATGTTAAAGTAGATGAAAATTCTGTTACTATTTTAGCAGATGGCGCCGTTTCAATTGGTGGTACGTCTGAAAGTGAAGTGGCAAAATCTCTTGAAGCTGCTAAAGCACTTTTGAAAAGTATCGGTGATTCAGATGTTGCTATTGCAATGGCAACAGCAAAGATTGAATCCGTCGCTAAAATGAAAAAGTTTTAAGTTTATGTCTCCTTTTGAATTAGTGATTAATTTTTTTGCAAGAAGCAATTTTTTTACATTAGTTATTATGCTTTGGTTGTCTATTTATTTTATTATTACTTTTGGAATATTATTTAGTAGGCATTTGTATTTAACACATTGGCTTTCCGTTGAAAAAAATTCTTTAGAATCTATGTTAATGGGTGCAAAAAATGTGCGTGATGATTCTATTTTAAGAAAATGCTCAAGTGTGTCTGGGACATCTGAAAAATTATTAAATGTATGCAAAAACGTTGCAGAAAAAAATGCAACAAGCGCATTATGGATGCTCTCAATTATTGCTTCTACAGCTCCTTTTATAGGTCTTTTTGGTACGGTAGTGTCTATTTTGGAAACCTTTAGTGGACTAGGACAATCTGGTAGTGCATCTTTAGGTGTTATTGCTCCTGCGATTAGTGAAGCATTGGTCGCAACAGCAGCAGGTATTTTTGTGGCAATTCCAGCTTACAGTGCAAATCTTTTTTTTAAGAAGAAAAGCCTACGAAGTAATTGTGTATGTACAAAGAGAGGTTGATATTTTACTTTCTTCGAATGAAACCAAAAGAGATTCATAATGCACAGTCAACTAGACGAAGTTCCTGAATTAAATATTACACCTTTAGTTGATATTATGTTGGTTTTGCTTGCTATACTAATGGTTACAACGCCAGCATTAGTTTATGAAGAAGTTATTAAGCTGCCTGATGGGAGTAAGTCATCAGTTGTGAGTAAATTACCAGAGCTTGAGATTAGGATTACGAAGGAGAGAAAGGTTTATCTTAAAAATGATAGCTTTATGCTCTCCGAATTTCCTGATAGTTTTATGATGCAAAAAAGTAAATATCCTCTCAAAAGTATTGTTTATATTAAAGCTGATGAGGGGCTTTCATATAAAGACGTTATGTTTGTATTAAAAAGTATTAAACAAGCTGGATTTACCAACATATCACTAGAAACTAATGGATAGCTAACGTGTCGAACGTTAATAAATATGCCTCTTTAGGATGGACGATGTCCATCTTCCTTTACACTTTTCTTTTAATCTTTTTTGCTTATATGATAAGTCATGAAAAACAAACACTTAAAAATTACACATCGAATAAAGACCCAATGAATATTGCTCTTGTGGAGAGAAAAAAGAATGATTCACAAAAATTAAAAGAAGAAAGAAAAAAAGAGGAAGTTCAAAAGCCCGTCGAAAAAACCTTCTGAAAAACCAAAAAAGTGAAGAAAAAAAAAGTTGCATCTTCTCCAAAAGAAGCAGTTAAAAGTCAATCTTTAAGAGGTTTATTTGAGGATATTAATACTTCAAAACTTAAACCAGAAGCTAAAGAGCAGAAAAAAAATCAAACACAGCCAACACGTATTAAGCCTAATAAAGAAGAGACAAAAAGAAAAAAGTGAAAATGTTGCATCTAAGATTGCTAATTCTCTTAATTTTGCTGAACAAAAACAGGATAGAGATTCAAAAAAAATCAGGTGAATATGATCCTTTTATTGGAAAAGTTCAAGAAATTTTAGAAGAAAATTGGACAAAAGGA
>JAJOKG010000163.1 GCA_021206415.1 Sulfurospirillum sp.
CATCGTTTTGACGTTTTAGTGCATGAATAATTTCAATAAAAGAGTCTCTTGAAGCCGTTTCTATCTTACCGATACACAGCTCATCAAAGATAATGCGATTGATGGTTTCAATAGCGTTTTTATCTGGGATGATGACCTCAATGGAGTGTTGATTTAAAATTTCTGTATAAAACGTTTCTTGCATGGTAAATTTTGTGCCTAATAAGATACTTTTTTTGCACCATTTTCATTTAGCGCATGGGCTGTTGCTTCTGCGATATGCAAAAAAGGGGTTTTAATGAAGGGTGTTACAAGAGGTAAAATTTTATGCATCGTATTGGTGCAAAGGAGTATTATATCGACACCTGCACGTTCAAGTGAAATAGCAGCTTCTTTAATAATCTGAGCTGCTTCTTCCCATTTTCCCTCTTTTTGAAACTGTGCAATAGGTGCAAAATCAACTGAATATAAGACAACTTTAGCGCTATGAAGCCCACCTAAACGCTCTTTTATACCTTCATTGAGTAGTGTGTAATAACTGAGTGTTGATTCCCAACTCATGCCACCAATGAGTCCAATCGTTTTCATATTTACCCTTTACATGTAAAGAATCACACCACGCTTTTTAGGGCATGGCGTGTGTGAATAGTTATTGACATCCCTCACATTCGATGCTACGATCAATCGCTTCAAGTTTGTTTTCAGGCGATTGTGAACGGAGATAATAGGTCGATTTAATACCTAGTTTCCACGCAAGCATGTAAATATCATTGAGGTATTTACCACTGGCTTTATCGAGTGTGATGAAAATATTAAGGCTCTGTCCTTGATCGATCCATTTTTGACGAATGGCGCCTGCTTTGACTAAAATTCTTTGGTCGAGTTCATACGCAGGTGTGTAAAATGTCCATGTATTTGGATTGAGATTTGGCGCAACCACAGGAATCATTCCTGAGAGATTCTCTTCAAACCATTTGCGTTTATAGACAGGCTCAATCGTTTGGGTCGTTCCTACTAAAATGGAGATGGAGCTTGTCGGTGCAATCGCCATCAGATAGCCATTACGCATACCATTGTTTTTTACTTTTTCTCTTAAACTCTCCCAGTCATACATGTAACCAAAAAGCCCGCCCCTATCAACCAATTTTTTTTGCTTCTTCATTGGCTGTGTCAATAGGAAAAATGCCTTTACTCCACTTTGAACCACTAAATTCTGGGTAAACCCCTTTTTCAATGGCAAGATTGGAAGAGGCTAAAATGGCGTTGTAACTAATCGCTTCCATCACCTCATCAATTTTGCTAAAGTGCTCATAGCTTCCCCACTCAATCCCTTTTTCAGCGAGCATTTGCGCCTCGCCCATGACGCCTAGACCAACAGCACGGGATTTAAGGTTCGTGTGTTTGACTTTTGCGTGAGGATAGAAGTTTAAGTCAATGACATTATCCAGCATTCGAATAGCAATTGGAAGGACTCGCTCTATATCTTCTTTGGTGTGAATTTTAGAGAGATTGACACTGGCAAGATTACACACAGCCGTTTTTCCCTCAATCATCTCTTTTTCAACAATAAAAATATCTTTGCCATCAATACTATCCAATGCCGTTACTTTTTTAGCCTCTTTGGTAATGCCACTGTCTACTTTGACCAAGTCTCTCTCTTCATAGGTGATGAATGTTTGATCGTTAAAAACAATTTTGATTTTGTAGTGATTAGGCTGTGTATTTTGAAAAATTTCGGTACACAAGTTAGAACTTCGAATAATGCCTGCATGGTCGTTTGGATTGACTTTATTGGCACTGTCTTTAAAGCACAAGAAAGGACTTCCACTCTCAAAATAGCTGGTTAATATCTTTTTCCACAACTCTTTAGCAAGAATATACTCTTTTGTTACGCTCTCATCATGCTCATAGGCACTATAACGTCGCTCAAACTCTTCACCATAGACTTCACATAAATCAGGCGTTTGTGCTGGGTCAAAAAGTGTCCACATAGCATTACTTTCTACACGCTTCATAAAGAGATCATTAATCCAAAGGGCTGGGAAAAGCTCATGGGCTCTACGTCTTTCTTCTCCTGAATTTTTCTTCAAGTCCAAAAAGTCAGAGATGTCCATATGCCATGGCTCTAAATAAACAGCGATAGCCCCTTTGCGTGTGCCTAGTTGATCAACCGCAACGGCAATGTCATTGGTGATTTTAAGAAACGGTATAACGCCACCTGCGGCATTTTTATGCCCATCAATCATTCCACCCATGGACCGAACTAAATTCCAATCCCAACCAATGCCACCGCCAAATTTACTGAGCAGTGACATCTCTTTGTACGAGTCAAAAATACCCTCGATGTTATCGGGTGTACTTCCGATGTAACATGAGCTTAATTGATGACGTGTTGTTCTTGCGTTAGAAAGGGTTGGTGTAGCTAGCATCACTTCAAATTTACTGATGACATCGTAAAATTTCTTTGCCCAATTTTGCGAGTCTAGTTCATTTTGTGCCAAGAACATTGAAATCGCCATAAACATATGTTGTGGCAACTCAATAGGCTTTCCCTCTTTGTTTTTAATCAAATAACGGTCATGAAGGGTTTTAATGCCAAGATAGTTAAATTGAAGGTCACGTTCAGGTTGAATGTAGGCTTCCAAATCTGCAAGGTCATACTTTTCTTTTAATCCTAAGGCAATGCGTCCCTCTTTTTCACATCGCTCAAAATACTCTTTAAAACTACCATAACCTGTAAAGCCACTCACTTTATGGTAAAGGTCGTATAAAAAGAGTCGTGCGGCAACAAAGGTCCAGTTGGGTCGGTCAATGTCGATTTTATCAACCGCGGTTTTAATCAGCGTTTTTTGAATCTTCTTCGGTAGTTTATTTTTATCGCGAAAATTGAATTTTTCGCATCGACTTCGAGTTCGCTCTGAGAGACATTCTCTAGTCCTTTAATGGCAGAGCTGGTGTATTTTTGAATTTTTGAGATATCAAGTGGTTCTATGCGACCATTACGCTTTTGTACGGTGAGCATTATATAAAGACCCTTTTAAATATTTTATCGACGTTTTTTGGTGTAGTAGGTGTAGTCAAAACACTCTCTAATTTCCTTTTCGCTGAGTTTTGGCTCTTAAGTCCTCATCGCTTAAAAGGTTTTGAA
>JAJOKG010000122.1:0-18127 GCA_021206415.1 Sulfurospirillum sp.
CAAAACCTGCAAGATCTTTAATAGATACACGCGCACCGAACATATCACCTTCAAGATTTAAAGAGTCTAATCCAGTGTCAGTGCGTGAACCTCTGTAGTTTACATCAAAACCTAATTTAAAGTTTGCAACTGGAAGAACATAGTTTGCCTCTGTGTAGTATACATCAGCATCAGCTGCATCATCTACATCTTTAAACACTCCATATTGTGCTGTTAAGGTTAAACCTGTAATTGATTTATTGATAATTGCTGCGGTATAAGCACCATCAAAATCATATACATCAGCACCGTTAAATACTGCACTTTTTTCAAATGTTGGAGCATCGCCTTCTGTTCCTGCAGTCTTATTGCTTGAGATATAACTTGTTCTGCCTTGGAATTTATTAACATAACCCGCAACCAATGTTGTTTGAGGAATATCTGTATTGACAACAGTAACACCTTCAAAAGACTCTTTAAAGAAACGAGAGCCTGAACCACTTACAAGTGGAGTCGAAATATATTGGCGACCAATTTTTGCATTGGTTTTACCAATTTTATATCCTAAGTATGCTTCTGAAAGCACTGAACCTGATGCATATTCATGCTCTTTAAAACGAGCTTCTGTATCTGCTTTGTCACCTGAAGAAACAAATGGCATAGAACTACCTTGGTATGTTGCACCTGCATAGAAACCATAAAGGCTATCGGTTACAAAACCTAGGGTTAAACCAACGTTTGTAAGATTAGCATTATTATCACCCTTTGAATCTTCAACTGATTTATCAAAATACCATGCTTTTAATTCACCTGATACTTTTCCGTTTTTGAATGCGTCAGCCAATGTATCTGCCGCAAAAGAGCTAGATGCAAGACCTGCAACTACCATAGCCGCCAAGCTAAGTTTAGCTAATTTCATAGTGTCTCCTTGAATTTTGTTTGAAAGCGAAGAAAGTCTATCACAAAATTTTCTAAATTACAATAAATCTTTCAGCAAAAAGCCTTTTTGAAATCGTTTTGTAACCATTTCAACAGGGGTCAGGGCTTTACTTTAAACTATTTTACAATCACTTTGTGTTTACATGTAAGAGTTACTGAATGTGTTATAATGTAAACAAATCACTTTAAAGGAGGCACATTATGCGTCGTGAAGATATTTTGTCTTTTTTGCAAACCCATAAAGATGAATTTTATCAAAAATATTCTGTCACTAAAATTGGTTTATTTGGTAGTTATGCTAAAGGTACAACAACGAAAGAGAGTGATATTGACGTCATTGTACAATTAGATAAACCAAACCTCTTAACACTCTGTGCGATTCGTCAAGAATTACAAGAAACATTTAAAATACCCGTAGATGTCATTCGATTAAGAGATACGATGAATCCTTTTTTGAAAGAACAAATCACGAAAGAAGCTATTTATGTCTAATACTCTTTTAGTGCTAGAAAACGCTAAAACAAACGGCAAAGGCAGCAGAAAGAATTTTGTACCGATTCTCAAAAATTCCGAATTTGGATTATTTTCTTACAAACGATGAAGGGTTAGAAAAACTTGATGCGTTTTGTATGCAACTTATTGCCATTGGTGAGAGTCTGAAACATATCGATAAACTCACCCATCACGCTTTGCTTATAAAATATCCTGAGATTAACTGGAAGGCTATCAAGGGGATGAGAGATATTCTTACGCATCACTATTTTGATTTGGATGCTGAAGCCGTTTATGATGTTTGCAAAAATGACATCACCCCTCTTTTAGAGATGCTTAATCGCATTATTGCTGATGTTACACACGAGCGATAAGCATTAACTTTTTAAGACTTTTTTCTTACATGTAAAGAGTTTTTATAGGGGGCTTTACTTTAAACTTTTCAGCTGAAATTTAAAGTAAAGCCCTGACCCCTATTTATTTTTATTCATAAAATTCAAGGTAAGAAGGTTTTGAGCCTTCTTACCTTTTACATGTAAAGATTACACGCCAAACATCAATTGCGGTAACCATAAAGAGATGATAGGTATATACGTAATAATAATAAGTCCTACAAATAACACAGCAACCCATGGAAGCGATGCTACAACAACTTCTTTGAGACTCAGCCCTGTCATACCTGCAGCGACAAAGAGATTCAGTCCAACAGGAGGGGTTATCATACCAATTTCCATGTTGACAATCATAACAACACCAAAGTGAATTGGATCAATTCCTAAGGCAATAACCAGAGGTAAAAGCAGTGGCACGGTGATCATAACAACCGAGCTAGGCTCCATAAATTGTCCCATAAGAAGCAATAAAACGTTCACGATAATAAGGAACATAACAGGACCAACATTCGCATCCATAATCATTTTTGTGATTTGCTGAGGAATAGTCTCATCGGTTAAAAAGTGTGCAAAAATCATTGCATTGGCAATAATAAAGAAAATCATCGCACTGGTGAGTGCTGATTCTAAGATGATAGGATAAACATCTTTGAGTTTTAAATCTTTATAGACAAAAACAGAAACAAAAAAAGCATACACTGCACTAGCAGCTCCTGCTTCAGTCGGAGTAAAAAGACCTCCGTAAATTCCACCAATAACCAAAACAATCAACATTAATGCCCAAAAAGCATCCTTGAATTTTTGTAAACGCACTTTAAAAGGAGCGGGTTCTTGTCGTTTAAAACCAAGACGTACGGCACCTACATACGTTAACGCCATCAGCATAAAACCCAGCAATAAACCAGGTATAACACCTGCCATAAAGAGCTTACCAATAGAAAGGTCTGCGGTTACACCATAAACAATAAAAACAATGGATGGGGGAATCAAAATACCCAAACTTCCTGATGTTGCAATCGTACCAATGGCGTACCCTCTAGGATAGCCTGCTTCTTTAATGGCCGAAAACATCACCGAACCAATGGCGGCAACGGTTGCTGGTGAGCTTCCACTCACGGCTGCAAAGATCATTGATGCAAAAATAGCTGAAATAGGAAGACCACCAGGGAGATGTCCAACAATAGATTGTGCAAAATCAATAATACGCTTAGCCGCTCCACCTTTAGACAGGAATGAGCCTGCTAAAATAAACATAGGAATCGCCATCAATGTGTATTTATTGAGACCATCAAACACATGAGAGGTAATGCCCATCAAGTCCATATCAGTAAAAAAAGAAAGCCGTAATAAGTGTACTTGCACCCAATGAGACAGATACAGGAACGCCTAAAAACATCAATAAGAAGAGCAATCCAAATAGACTAAGCATTAACATCTTTAACTCCTCTTATCTCTAATGAATCTTTAATCGCTTCTAATTCGTGGTTCACCACAACATTTTTTGCATTCATCTCTGCAACTTCAAATATCTTTTCACCCGCACGAAATGAAGCCCCGACAAAGGCTAAAGGAAGAACTAAGTGTGGAATCCACATAGGAACACCAAGGTCAATGCTCATTTCACCAAAATCCATCATCATCAGGGTTAATTCATACCCCAAATATGCCATCAGGCCTAAGTACAAACAGCTAAAGAGATGCGCTGCCATTAAAATCACTTTTGCCATCATCGGCGGTAGTTTTTCTAAAAGCATGGTCACAGAGATATGCACTCCTTTTTTGAAACCATACGCAGCACCAAAGAGTGCTGACCACATAAATAAATAGTTCGTAAGCTCTCCTGCCCACGTAAGACTCATTTCAAAAAAGTAGCGCAAAACTACATTCATAAACGCTAGGAGGACGCCTAGTGTTATACCAAATACGGCAATATTTTTATTGAGTGCCATAACTCCCAAATCTAGGATAGTAAAATACTTTCTCATCGTTTCTTCTTCTTCATTGTATATTTACATGTAAAGATTTAGAAAGGCTCTTTGCAGATGCGAAGAGCCTTTCGCCCATTTACTCTATTTAACGGCTTGAACTTTTTTAATTAAGTCTTCACCAATGGTTTTATAAAACTGTGGATAAATCGCTTCCATCGCTTTTTGCCATGCCGCTTTTTTGCTCAGCAGTTAGGGTATGAACTTTAAGATTACCTGTAGATTTAGCATACTCATTGATTTTTGCAAGCATATCATCATCATCAAGAGCTGCTTCTTTTCGCTCATATTCTGTTGCTTCTTTCATTGCTTGAAGAACCATTGGTTTCAAATCTTTTGGAAATTTTTTCCAAAAACTCTCACTCATAATAACCAAATAGCCTAAATAACCATGATTTGAAAGGGTTAGGTCTGTTTGAACTTCATTGAATTTCTTAGTATAGAAGTTAGAAAGTGGGTTTTCCGCACCATCAACAACGCCTTGTTGAAGCGCTGAATAAACCTCTGAAAATGGTAGTACTTGAGGATTTGCATTCACTGCTTTAAATTGTGCTTCTAAAACGTGCGAACTCATAATTCTAAATTTTTGACCTGACGCATCTTCAGGAAGAAGAATCGCTTTTTTTGTTAGAAGAGAGGTGTTTAAAACCTGCATCCCAATAATCAAGCGCAACAAAGCCTTTTTTTGGTCACTTTATCTTTTAAGATTTGACCTACTTCTCCATCTAAAACTTTTATAAAGATGGTCTTTTGTCTCTAAAGATAAACGGTAAATCAAAAAAGTTGCATCTCAGGAACAATGCTTGTAAATTTAGAGAAGCTTGGCATTGCGATGTGTGCGTTACCGAGTTTTAACGCTTTCATCTCTTCGCCATCACCATAAAGTTGAGAGTTTGGAAATACAATCACTTCGACTTTACCATTGGTGAGCTCGCCAACTCTTTTTGCAAAGAAATCAGCACCTTTACCTTTTGGGGTGTTTGGACTTACTACGTGAGTAAGTTTAATGGTGTACTCTGCTGCAATTGCAGATGAAACAAGAAGCGTTGCCGCTGCCATCACTTTAAGAAACTTTGTCATGTCTGACTCCTTTTAGTATTATTTCTAAAGGCGATTATATGTGATAGTTATGTCAAAATTATGTATCTTTACATGTAAAGAGTCAATTACTACTCTTTAAAGAGCCTATGGTTTCATTTTGTAACATATATGGCAAAATTTAAACTTTATTTAAAAAATAATGTTACAATTTGTAACCAATTCCTTGTATATTCTTTAAAACACCCTCTGGTAACTTCTTTCTTAAATTTTTAATCATTAAACGCAATGCGTTTAAGCTCATGTACTCACCTTCCCACAATTTCTCTTCTATTTCCGCATAGGTAATGATAGAATCTTTTTGCAAAAGAAGTTCAATAAGCTTTGCCTCTTTTTTTGTTAATTCATACACATCCGTACCGTTCGTAACACTTTTTTTGAAGAAAATCGTAAGACCAATGGGGTGCTAACTCTTTAACATGCTCTTTTTCACGTGCTTGCAAAAATTTTTCCAAAGCATCAAAGAGTTTTGCCTCAGTAATGGGTTTTACAATATAACGAAGCAATGAAAGTTCAATCGCTTCTAACATAAAATCAACTTCTGTATACGCCGTAATAATAATTATGTGAGCCTCTTCATCACTTTGGCGTATTTTTTTAACCAAATCAATTCCACTTAATCGAGGCATTTTAATATCTGTAATCACTAAATCTGGTTTATGCTCTTCAAAAAGGGCATAGGCTTCTTCGCCATCATTTGCAAGGTAAACTTCTTTAAAAAGTAGACTTAAAAGCTCACAAACATTTTTGCGCACACCCACTTCATCTTCGGCGTATAAGACTCTATAATTTTCTAATTTTTTCAACATTTTCTCATTCATACGAACCCTTTACATTTTAACAAAGAATGACTATTATTTGTCTCTCATTATTAGAGTTCTTGCAGAACTCTTGACACGTCTTTAAAGCAAAGCTCTAAAGGCTACGTTAACACTGGGTTTTCCTCGGCGGAATGCCCACGCACCTTTGGGTGCTTTTCCTTCTTACAAAATAAGTTTTGTAAGAAGTCTATTATAGCAATCTAATTTGGAGATATTTGTGAAAATCATCAAAGAAAGTAATATTTCAAATATCATTATTGTGAGTACTATTTTTATTATTAGTGCTCTGATGCTTTTTAACGGCTATTTTTTTATTACCAAACAGTATGAAATTTTAGATGCGCACATTGAAGACAGTAAAAAAACATTTGTTGAAAATAAACGCAATGTTCTCAAACGAGAAGTGGATGCCATTATAGAGTTTATTGAATTTAAGAAGAAACGCACCCCCATGCTCAGCCTCAGCGAAGAAGAAATTCTCAAACAAGAGGTTTATGACTGGATACGTCATATTCGCTATGGTGGGCAAGAGCATAATTACATTTTCGTTTATCAAGTTATTGATATAGAAGGGGGTGAAAATTTTGCAAAAATGCTCATTAATCCCAATCGACCTGATCTGGAAGGGCACTATATCTCGGATTCTTATACCGATGAAAACGGAAAAGCTTTTCGTAAAATCTTTTTACAAGATATTCATGCAAAAGGGTACTCTTTTGTTGAATATTCCTATAAAAAACCAGAAAGTGGTGCCATTCGTCCTAAAGTTTCTTACTTTAAACGCTACAAAGAGTGGAATTTAATTATTGCAGCAGGCGCATATACCGATGATATTGATCAAGAGATAGAAGTGGCAAAGGCTGATTTTAAGCAAAAAATGAATTTAGAAATTACCTCAGCCATTATTATCTTTTTACTGTTTGCACTTATTGCCAATGCTTTTGCAGTCATGCTTGGAAAACACATAGAGCGTTTTTTTAAACAGCTATCATGCGCAAGTGCAACAAAAAACATGGGAACTTGAAAATCTCAATCGAACACTAGAGAGTCGTGTGCAAGAAGAGATTAAAAAAAAGCAGAGAACAAGAACAACTTCTTATTCAAAAAGCAAAATTTATTGCTTTAGGGGAGATGATTAGCAACATTGCCCACCAATGGAGACAACCCCTTTCACAGCTTTCAGCCCTGCTCATTACACTCAAACTCAAATACGCCATGCACAAACTTGACCAAAAAAGTATGGAAACAAAATGCGCTGAGGCTGAAAATATTGTTGAGTATATGTCTCATACCATTGATGATTTTCGTAATTTTTTTATGCCGAATAAAGATCAAAAAGCATTTAGTATTCAAAAATCTGTTGAAGAAGTGTTGCGTATTATTGGAAAATCTATTACCAATCAACATATTGCTATTGAAGTGCATATTGAAGAAGATGCTCAGATACTTGGGTATAAAAGCGAATATGAACAAGTCATTCTCAACCTGCTTTCCAATGCAAAAGATGCCATTATCTCTTCAGGAACCCCTAAAGGAAAAATTACCATTTGTTGGAAAAAACAGCCCATGCGGTGCGATTAATTGTTAAAGACAATGGGGGAGGCATTACCATTCATCCCATAGAAAAAATATTTGAACCCTATGTGAGCACGAAAGAGCAAAATGAAGGTACAGGCATTGGACTTTATATGGCGAAATTAATCATTGAAAAGAGTATGAAAGGGAAGCTTGAAGCTCGAAATGAAAACGGTGGGGCTATTTTTACGATTGAGATAGAAAAAGGTTTCAAAGAGGCGCTTGGCGGATCGCCTCTTTGAGATTAAGAAGAAAATATGAAATTCGCTAAGAGAAGTATAGGAACTCAAAGTAAACGATCGGTTAACACTTTAGTTTAACCTAATAGATTCTTCTTTTGGTACACCTAAAACCTGATGGGCTTTATTGCGTTTACCCTCAGTTTCTGGGGTATTTGTTTTCTTTTTAGTGTATATTTTTGTTGGTGATGGTGATGGACTAATCTTACCATTTTTAAAATAACCCGCTTTAATGACAAACATCTCAGAAACACGCATGTCATTAAAAGAGGCATAGACTAAATCACCTTCATTGGCAAGCACAGAGTTATGGTTAAAATTGACACGAGGCAACTTGCCATTCGTGGTTTCAATGCCATCAATTTCATAATTCCACCCTCGTCCATCACTTCCTTGTTTTAAAGCGATAATGACACCTTTGATGTAATTTTTACCCACTAATTTTGTGAGTTTTGGATCGGTATTGCTTTTTTCATTTGAAACATTTTTGGTATTAATTTCAGGCTTAGGCGCAGAGGGCTGTGTGGTACATCCTTGTAGTCCTAAAAGTAAAACTATGACACAAAAAGACGATATTGCTTTTGTCAAACGAAATCCTTCTTTAATATTTTTGCGGATTATATCTAAATTCTCATTTATTATGGTAGAATTGCGTTCCTTCGATGGGGCTGACATGGCTTCGACAGGAGTAGTTTTAGCTTATGGCTGCATGTCGGAAGTGAGGGTCTTCCGTTACACAACCTTCAAACAATAACTGCTAACAACAGTAACTATCGTCCTGCTTACGCTCTAGCTGCGTAAGTTTAACAAATAATGGACTGCTCTCCCCTTTGATGCTATCTTAGGAGGTCTTGGAGAGTATCATAGATTTGATAGCTATATTACATGAACGCCTTTACATGTAATGAAGTTAAAGGCTCGTTTTGCGTAGTTTTCTGATTGTTGTACGAAGCAAAATTAAACACTATCAACAATATCTAAGCATGTAGACGTCATAGGTGGCTATTTTTGGACTGGGGTTCAATCCCCCACAGCTCCACCATCGTAATTATCTTAATTTTTGTATAATGCTTTTAAATTCTTTTTAGGAGCATAGATGATTTGGTATATTTGGGCAATTTTAGGCGTGTTTGCCGTTGTTTTTGAAATTGCCACGCCTACGTTTTTTGCCATCTTTTTAGGCTTGGGCTTTTTTGGCTCCGCACTGATTTCTTACTTCGTTGAAGACTCCCTTATTTTACAAATTATGGTAGCCCTTTTGGGTATGTTTGTAGGTGCCTTTGTCTTTAAAAAAAAGGCGCATTGCCGATGTTCCCTCTTCTAAAATTGGACAATCTGATGAGTTTATTGGTGTTGAAGGCAAAGTCATTGAAACCATTAGCCCTGAAAAGAATGGACGCGTAAAGCTTAATGTTCCAGTCCTTGGAAGCAGTGAGTGGGATGCCAAAAATAGTAACGATACAACCCTAGAAAAGGGTACTTTGATTGAAATTGTTGCGATTCATGGGCATTATCTTGATGTTCATTCAAAATAAAAGGAGATAACGTGTATAACCTCGATTTGAGCCTCTCATTTTTTGTGATTTTACTTTTAGCAGGAGCGTATCTGCTCTATCAAATGATTCGCATTGTGCCACAAGGTGAAGAGTGGGTCGTGGAGCGACTGGGAAAATTTCACACCATTTTAAAACCAGGGCTTAATTTTTTGATTCCTATTTTAGATCAGGTGCAGGTCAAACTGAACACCAAAGAGCTGATTCAGCAGATGAAAGCGCAAGAGGTCATTACCAAAGATAACGCCGTGGTGATTATTAGTGCGGTTGTTTTTTATAAAATCAGTGAGCCTGCTAAAGCGGTTTATTCCATTGATAATTTTGAATTAGCCGTGGCAAATATGGCAGCGACCACCCTTCGCTCCGTCATTGGAAATATGGAACTGGATGCTTCACTTTCAGGTAGAGAAGCCATTAAAGCCTCCGTTTCGGAGAAAATTAGCGACCATTTAGAGCAATGGGGCTTATCGCTAACAGCGGTGGAAGTTCAAGACATTCGCCCTAGCGATAATTTGCAAGAAGCGATGGAAAAACAAGCCGCAGCTGAAAGGGAGAAAAAAGCGCTCATTATGAAAGCGGAAGGTGAAAAGCAAGCCGCCATTGCCAAAGCAGAGGGCTTAAAACAATCGATGATTTTAGAAGCAGAGGGAAAACTAGAAGCTTCACGCAAAGAAGCAGAAGCCAAAGTTGCCCTTGCCAATGGCGATCAAGCGGCGATGGAAGCCATTAGTTCACAAATTAAAAATGGTGATGCGCCTAGCTATCTTTTAGCCCAACGCTACCTTGATAGTGTGCATGCTCTAGCCAACTCAAATAACAGCAAAGTGGTCTTTATTCCCTCCGATTTAAAACACTCACTAGAAGGCGTTGCGGGTAATCTTAGCACGCTTTTTTCCACACTCAAATAATCTTTACATGTAAAGAAGTCTTAACACTTTTTTTACATGTAAACCCAACACTTTTTAAGGAACACTCTTTTTATGCATATTCTCTCCAAAAACGAATCGTTAGAACACTCTATTGCAACCATGCAGCGCATTTTAGAAGAGCTTAATTTTGAGCTTCATTTTACAGAAGAGAAGCACCCATTAAGCCACTGTTACTCTATCAATCTTGCATCAAGCGAGGTGCCACAGCATATCTATTCTAACGGAAAAGGCGCACTCTCACTCGCTTCAAAAGCCAGCGCACTTGGTGAATACATCGAAAGATTGCAAACCAATAACTTTTTTATTGACTTTCATCTACCCAACCGTGCTTATTTTCCTGATGAAAAGGTGTTTGAATTTGGGGGAGATTATTTAAATGCCTCCTTAAGAGAACTCTACAATTCTCAAAATGAGATGAGCGATGAGGATTTTGTGGATTTTAACAGCGACTATGAAGACAAAGTGGTCGCTCTTCCTTTTGTCAGCGAGTTTAGTGCTGAGAGAGTGTACATACCTCTAAACATCTTAAGCAACCTTTACGTTAGTAACGGACTGGCTAGTGGCAATACGCCTGATGAAGCTAAAGTACAAGCTCTCAGTGAGATTTTTGAGCGCTATGTGAAGTTTGAGATTATTAAAAATGGCTATGCCTTGCCTGTATTTCCTGAGAACATCCTTGCGCAGTTTCCAAAACTTTGTGACGATAGGCAAACACTGAGAGAAGCAGGGTTTATTGTCGAAATTCTGGATGCTTCTTTGGATGGAAAATTCCCTGTGAGCGCTATTTCACTCATTAACCCAAAGAACAACACGCTGTTTGTCTCTTTTGGAGCGCATCCTATTTTAGAGGTAAGTTTGGAGCGAACGATGAGTGAACTGATGCAAGGGCGAGGATTAGAGAATTTAGATACCTTTGAAATTCCTACCTTTGATATGGATTTAGTGAGCGATAGCTTCAACCTTGAGGCACATTTTATTGATTCTAATGGCAAAATGGGCTTTTCTTTTTTAGGTAAAAGCAAAAGTTTTTCCTATGCTCCATGGGTATATAAAGGTGAGGGAAGTAAGGCAGAATACACCTTTTTATGCGAGATTGTCAAAGAAATGGGCAAAGAGATGTATCTTAGAGAGTACACTTATTTGGATTTTTACTCGTGTCAGATGATTGTTCCTAGTCTCTCTGAGGTTTATCCCATTGAAGATATGGTGTACCAAAATCGAAACGCTGGCAAGTTTATTCGCAGTGCTGTTCTCTGCTTTCAAAACTACCCAGCCGATGAGCTTTTGGAGATGGTCGAGTCTTTGGAAGATTCTTTGAATATGGAAAAGTACCTAGGAGTCATCTTTGCGAACAACTTTCACATGTGCGATTTAAAAGCCCAACTGCATCTTCTTTTGGGAAATGAGGAAGACGCCCTTGCCTATTTTGCGCTTAGTTCGCATCCGCTTAAAACACTTTTATGCGAAATGCTCCAATTTCGTCTTCAAAACCTTAAGTGGTCTGAGTATGCTTCCGCATTTTGTGCACTTTTTGGTGAAAATACGGTTTTACATGTAAAAAGCTATTTTGGATAAAAAAGCCTATTTTATCGATGTAAGCTTACATGAACACTACACAAACATGCTTAAAATGTACGATACCTTAGCACAAAAAAAAAGTAAAAAATTGCACGCTAATTATCCTTACATGTAAAGATGTATCACACTAAAAATCACATAATTTACACTATAATTTCTCTATTAATTTAAACTAAGTTTTTAAATTAAAAACTTAAAAAAGGAGTGAGAATGCTTATCGTGATTTTGCTCGTGGCAATTGGTTTTATCGTACTTTCAACCAGTAAATGGAAGTTACACCCTTTCCTTGCGTTACTGATTGCGGCGTATGGTATTGCCTTTAGTGTGGGAATGAAATACGTAGAAATTGCAAAAACTATCACCACAGGTTTTGGGGGTATTTTGGCGTATATTGGCATTGTGATTGTGCTAGGAACCATCATCGGTGTGGTGCTTGAAAAAAGCGGTGCAGCGGTGCAGATGGCAAACGTCGTTTTAAAAGTCGTGGGCAAAAGACGCCCTGTACTTGCCATGTCCATCATTGGGTACATTGTCTCGATTCCTGTTTTTTGTGACAGCGGTTTTGTCATTTTAAACGCTCTTAAACGCTCTTTGGTCAAACAGCTTAAAGTCTCAGGTGTTGCCATGAGTGTCGCACTTGCAACAGGTCTTTTTGCGACCCACACGCTGGTTCCCCCCACACCTGGTCCCATTGCCGCAGCAGGTAATTTAATGGTGGGAAATTTAGGATTTGTCATTGTGGTGGGACTTTTTATCTCTATCTTCACTATGTTAGCAGGTTATTTTTGGGCGATGAAACAAGGCAAACGCTACACCAGCGGCGAAGACCTTGATATTGATTTAGAAAAAGATGAGGATGTGGTCGCAAAATACGGCGAACTTCCAAGTGCCTTCAAATCCTTTGCGCCTATTTTTGTTCCTGTGCTCTTAATGGCACTGGAGAGCATTGTTAAACTCTCCTTTAAAGCCTCCAGCGATATGCTCTGGTATAAAGTCTTTGTTTTCTTAGGCAACCCTGCCAATGCCCTTTTTGTCGGTGTATTATTTGCCAGTTTGTTGTTACCAAAATGGAATGAAGAAACCCTTTCAGGTTGGGTGGGTGAAGGAGTTAAAAACGCAGGTGAGATTTTGATTATTACCGGTGCGGGTGGTGCTTTGGGTGCGGTGCTTAAAGCCAGTGGCATTGGTGATTATTTAGGAGCGAGCCTTCAAACCTTAAGTCTAGGTATTTTTGTGCCTTTCATTATCGCAGCAGCACTGAAAACCGCGCAAGGTTCATCTACCACAGCGCTTGTTGTCACCTCAACCATTATGTATCCGCTTTTAGCCAGTCTAGGGCTGGATAGCGAAATGGGTAAAGTCTTAACCGTGATGGCGATTGGTGCGGGTGCACTCACCGTTAGTCATGCGAACGATAGCTTTTTCTGGGTCGTCTCACGTTTCAGTCAAATGGATGTTCCAACGTCCTATAAAGCCTACACCATGGCAACCTTAGTTCAAGGCTTAGTCACCATTGGGATTGTGGCGATTATGTCGGTTATCTTTTTATAATGTAAACATTTTTAACGCAAGCGCTTAGGCGCTTGCACCCTCGTTTTGTTCCCTTAACTTATCTTTCTTACTTTTACGCTTCCCTTTAATCGGCGCACTGCCCTTCTCTTTTTTGGGTGCTTCGCCAGTGAGTTCAAACCCTTTGATCTGCTCTTTATCAAGTTTTAAGGCGCATCTTTTTTCTATCAGCGCAAAATGTGCTTTATCTGCATGGTCAATAAACGAAATCGCCACACCCTCTTTTCCCGCCCTGCCCGTTCGCCCAATACGGTGAATATAATCCTCACTGGAGCGAGGCAAATCAAAATTAATCACACAGCTCACAGCCTCGATGTCAAGCCCACGTGAGGCAATATCTGTGGCAAACAAAACACGAATTTTACGCTCTTTAAAAGATTTAAGTGTCCAAGAACGGTCTTCTTGAAGTAAATCGCCGTGAAAGGATTCGGCTAAAAAACCATGCTTTCTAAACTTTACAGCGATATTATCAGCGGAGCGTTTATTTGCCATAAATACCAACACCCTCTCCCAACTGTTTTCACGAAGCAATTGGCGCAAAAGCGGTGCACGATTTTCTTTATTGACCTCTATTACCCTTTGAAAAATGCGCTCAACCGTTGGCGATTCAGCTTCAATGCTGATAGAGAGCGCATTTTGGGTGATTTTTGAGGCAATCATCTGCACTTTTTCTGGATAGGTCGCTGAGAAGAGAAGATTTTGACGTTTGGCAGGCAGTGCTTCAAGGATAGCATTGAGCTCTTGCTCAAAACCCAAATCGAGCATTTTATCCGCTTCATCGAGGACAAAAAACTCCACACGAGAGAGGTCTATCTGCTTTTTGCTCATAATGTCCAAAAGCCGTCCTGAGGTTGCCACCACGATGTCACACCCTTGTTGAATGTCGTAGAGTTGCTCGCCGATCTTCTCCCCACCAATCACACTCACCACTTTAGGCTTTACATGTAAAGAGGCTCCAAAGCTTTCAAACGCCTCTGCCACTTGCACACAAAGCTCACGGGTTGGGGTTAAAATAAGCGCTTTAATTTTTGCTTTTCCTTCCCCCTTACGCTCACGCCACAACTCTAAAATCGGCAAGACAAACGAAGCACTTTTTCCACTGCCCGTTTGTGCCTTCGCCATAATATCCTTCCCTTCTAACACAAGGGGAATGACTTTTTCTTGAATGGGCGTGGGTATTAAAAATCCCTTTTGCTTAATAGCTTCTTGAATGTGAGGTCTTAATTTGAACGTCGAAAATGACATAGTGTGAGTCCCTTTTGGTATTTACGAAATTGTAGAATAGTTTCACTTTAGAGGAGGTTTGAGAAGTTTACATGTAAAAGCTATAATCACTAAAAATAAAGGATTGAAAATGAAATTTGAACTAGAAGATGAGTATATCGAGCTTTTTAAACTTCTTAAAATAACAGGCATAGCAGAAAGTGGAGCGCAAGCGAAGATGCTCATCGAAGAGGGACACGTCATACGAAACGGCGAAGTGGAAATGAGAAAACGGGCTAAAATCATTTCAGGGGAGAAGATCGAAGTAGGTGATGAGAAAATAGAAGTTGAGAGTGTTTCAAAATAGAGATAAGACTTTTACATGTAAGACTGAGAAAGCCCCTTTCGAGGCTTCCTCTTTTATTTACATGTAAAGAGTTACGCAGGTTTTTTAATCAACAATTTTTCCATATCTGAGTTTGCATCATCGGTCAAATGCAAGTTAAAGTTCTCTTGCAAAAACGAGAAGATGTCATCATTCACAAATTGTGGTGGTTTTGGGCCTAGGTATATATTTTTGATGCCAAGGCTAAAAAGGGCTAAAAGAATCAAGACTGCTTTTTGCTCCATCCAGCTAAGAACAATGGATACTGGTAAGTCATGTACTGTAACACCCAAAGCGTTTGCTAAAGCAATCGCAATATGCACTGCACCGTTACTGTCATTACACTGACCTAAGTCTAAGTAACGAGGTATTTCTGTTCCCTCAACCACACCAAAGTCGATGTCGTTAAATCTAAATTTACCACAACTTGACGTTAAAATCACGCAGTCATTGGGGAGGCTTTCTGCCATCTGTCGGTAATACTCACCCCCACGTCCTGGGGCATCACATCCTGCGATGACGAAGAACTGGCTAATTTTGCCCTCTTTAACCGCTTCAAGGATTTGTGGAGCAAGTCCTAAGATGGTTTTGTAGTGGTGACCTGTAACAAGGGTCTCGTCACTGTCAAATCCTGTGACATCAGGAAGCGCTAAAGTTTGAGCAATCACTTCACTAAAATCATTCCCAACAATCTTTTTACCCTCTTTAATACCTACGATGTCATACGTATAGAGTCTATCGACATAGGTTGAAGTTGATTTTGGAGGCACGATACAGTTAGTGTTCACGATGATGGTTCCACCCCACTCTTCAAAGAGTTTGGTTTGGTCAAACCATGATTTACCGATGTTACCTTTAAGGTGAGAAAATTTACGAAGTTCAGGGTAACCATGCGCTGGAATCATCTCAGAGTGGGTGTAGATATTGATGCCTTTGCCTTCGGTTTGTTTGAGCAGTTCAAGAAGCATATCAAGATTATGACCACTAACCAAAATCGCTTTACCCTCCGCCTTGTTTTGAGAAATACGCACAGGCGTTGGAATACCTAAATGAGACGTATGCGCTTCACTTAAAATGTCCATCATCTCAATGCCAGCAGAGCCAATTTTCATCAATTGTTTGATGTGGTCGTCAAAATTAAAATTCACATTGGTGAGTGTAAAATAGAGCGTTTCAGCAATGACATCATCGACCTTTTTCGTATTGGCACCAAATTCATTGGCATGCCCTCTGTACGCACTAAGCCCTTTAAGACCATAAATCATAATATCTTGAAGCTTTGCCAGATTTGCATCTTTACCACACGTACCCACTTCTTGACCTTTCGAACCACAGCCACCGATTGCGCTCATTGAGCATTGATCACAAAACATGTTTAAAGACATTTTTTATCCTCTTTCAAAATTTTCGACATCTTAGCAAGAGGAGATCCTTTCGTCATTGATTGATCTCAATCAAGACTTTTATACTTTACATGTAAAAGATAGTGGTTAAAATATTATTTACTTATAAAAGATACAATAAAATAATAATTATTATTAAGGAATCGATCATGAAATACCTCTACACCCTCTGTCTCTTCCTCTTATTACCGTTAGGATTATTTTCCAGTACGCTAAAAGAAGGCGAATCCATTCAATTCCCTATCATCAAAGACCAGTTTGAAAAAACAGTTCAGCTCACTCCCGAAACACAGCAGATTATTGTTGCCTACACGCAAGCACAAGGCTCTTCCATTAAAACTTTTTTAGAGAGCCATCCACATTATTTAACAGAAAACAATGCCCTTTATATCATGGACGCAACCGCTGTTCCAAGCATGGTTATGAGCCTCTTTATGATGCCAAAATTTAAAAAATACCCTTATGCTATAGGGCTTTTAGAAAAAGAGAAAGATGTCGCTTATTTTCCTAAAAAAGAAGAGTTTATAACGATTATTCATCTAAATAATCTCAGTGTTACTAAGATAGAGTTCAAAGAGGCGTTTTAAATTCAGAGCGTTCTTGCACTTTGGCAAGGACGCTTATGCTTCGAACACACTTCCAAAACGACGTTCAGCTTGTGCATATTCTGAAACAATCGTTTCAAGTTCTCCCACAGAAAAATCTGGCCAGAGTGTTTTACTAAAGAAAAGCTCAGCATACGCAGCCTGCCAAAGCAAAAAGTTAGAAAGCCTGCAATCACCTCCTGTTCGAATCAATAAATCCACAGGAGGCATACCTGCGGTATCCAGATTGGATTCAAGGATTTCTTGCGTTATATTTCCTTTTACATGTAAAGATTTATTCACCGCTCGTACAATCTCATCGTGTGCGCCATAATTAATCGCAAGCACCTGTGTAAGACCCGTACAATGCGCTGTTTTCTCTTTGGCGTAAAGAATCTCTTGTTGCAAGGTCGTTGAAAATTTACTCATATCGCCAATCACATCAAAACGAATATTATTTTCTAAGAGTGTTGGAATTTCACTGTGAAGGTATTTAGAAAGTAGCTTCATTAAAACACTGACTTCCGCTTTGGGTCGGCTCCAATTTTCCGTGCTAAACGCATAAAGTGTTAAATAACGCACACCCATTTTAGAGGCATATTTTGTAATTTCACGTACCTTTTTCGCACCCTCTTTATGCCCAAAAGAGCGCTCTTTTCCTTGACGTTTTGCCCATCTACCATTGCCATCCATAATAATGGCTAAATGCACTAAATCATTCATAATTTCAACTTCTTTTATCCAATTTTTACTGCGCCCATTTTATCTACTTTGGCTTTAGCTTTACTTGACAAATCTGCCCACTTTTGACTAAAATTACGCCATTGCTACTTTTTTTAGAATTCTCACAAAGTAGCCTCATAAAAAAATCGAATCAAGCAACTCTATCTTTGGGAATTTTCTGCCCTACCAGAGACTCTAGCTTCATGAACGATCAAACCAAATACAAAGAAGGCACAATGAGCGGAAACACTCCAACCTCAAACAACCAAACCTCTGCGCAAACGAAAACCTGCCCATCATAACAAATCACGCACTCATGTTCCCGTTGATGGTTATAAAATAGAAAACTTAAGAACAATTCCTTTAGAAAAACTCTTAGAAATTGCTACCGAACTTGGCATTGAAAATCCTAATGAACTTAAACGTCAAGATTTAATGTTTGAAATTTTAAAATCACAAGTCAATCAGGGTGGATTCATTCTTTTTACAGGTATTTTAGAAATTGCAGGTGAAGGGTATGGCTTTCTTAGAGCCACCGATGCAAACTTTTCTGACAGCGCAAACGATGCGTATGTTAGCAGCACCCAAGTAAAGAAATTTGCACTTCGAACAGGTGATATCGTTACAGGTCAAGTGCGTCCTCCTAAAGATCAAAGAACGTTATTACGCCCTTCTAAAAA
>JAJOKG010000122.1:18227-29541 GCA_021206415.1 Sulfurospirillum sp.
ACAGCGCAAACGATGCGTATGTTAGCAGCACCCAAGTAAAGAAATTTGCACTTCGAACAGGTGATATCGTTACAGGTCAAGTGCGTCCTCCTAAAGATCAAAGAACGTTATTACGCCCTTCTAAAAAATTGAAGCGATTAATTATCTTCCTCTTGCAGAAAGTAAAAAAAAGACCTCTTTTTGAAAACCTTACCCCACTTTATCCTACTGAAAAAATTAAAACTCGAATACGACCCAATGAAAATTACAGGACGTGTGTTAGATCTTTTTACACCTTTAGGAAAAGGACAACGTGGACTTATCGTAGCACCTCCAAGAAGTGGTAAAACAGAGCTAATGAAAGAGCTCGCACACGGTATTGCACGCAACCATCCCGAGTCTGAGCTGATTGTTCTTCTTGTTGATGAACGCCCTGAAGAGGTGACGGATATGCAACGCTGTGTTCAAGGAGAAGTCTATAGCTCAACGTTTGATATGCCTGCATCAAATCATGTACGCGTGGCAAACCTTGTCATTGAAAAAGCAAAACGCCGTGTGGAAATGGGCAAAGATGTGATTATTCTTTTAGATTCGATCACCCGTCTAGCACGTGCGTACAATACCGTCACCCCTTCTAGTGGAAAAGTGTTAAGTGGTGGTGTGGATGCCAATGCATTGCACAAACCAAAACGTTTCTTTGGTGCCGCTCGAAATATTGAAAATGGTGGAAGTTTAACCATTATCTCAACCGCACTGATTGAGACAGGCAGTCGAATGGACGAGGTTATTTTTGAAGAGTTTAAAGGAACAGGTAACAGTGAAATTGTCTTAGATAGAAACATTTCAGACCGTAGAATCTACCCAGCCGTCAATATTATGAAATCAGGAACGAGAAAAGAAGAGCTTCTTCTAAGCCCTGATACCCTACAAAAAGTATGGGCACTTCGTAGTGCTATTAATCAAATGGAAGATATCGAAGCCTTAAAGTTCTTGTATGCAAAAATGCTCAAAACGAAGGATAACGAAGAGTTACTCTCCATTATGAACGAATAAGAAAGGTGCAAAAATTTGTTTTGCACTCCTTCTTAACTAAAAAACCAAAAGGTTATAACGTGCCACATCAAGTTCTTGCTCTTAAATACCGCCCCTCTTCCTTTGATACACTCATTGGTCAAGAGTCCATTACCCAAACGCTCTCTTCTGCCCTGAACCAAAACAGACTTTCTCATGCCTATCTTTTTTCAGGACTAAGAGGAAGTGGTAAAACCTCAACCGCACGTATTTTTGCCAAAGCCTTAGTGTGTGAGCAAGGGCCCAATGCAACACCGTGTGATGTGTGTGAGCATTGTTTAAGTGCCAATGAAAATCGTCATATTGATATTATTGAAATGGATGCTGCGTCTAATAGAGGCATCGATGATATTCGTGAACTCATCGAAAGCACCAAATACAAACCCTCGTCTGCCCGCTTTAAAATTTTTATTATTGATGAAGTGCATATGCTCACCACGCAAGCGTTTAATGCGCTTTTAAAAACACTTGAAGAACCACCTAGTTATGTAAAATTCATTTTAGCAACAACAGATCCTTTAAAATTGCCTGCTACCATTTTATCCCGTGCGCAACACTTTCGTTTTAAACAAATTAAACAAAATGACGTCATTAATCACCTCTGCCACATCTTAAATTTGGAAAAAATTGAGTATGAAAAAGAGGCACTCGAAATGCTCTCACGTGCGGGAAATGGCTCACTGCGTGATACATTAACTCTTTTGGATCAAGCGATTATTTACTCAAAAGGCTACATTACGCCTGAGCATGTTGCAACCATGTTGGGACTTTTAGATCCCAAACAACTTGAAACGATTTTTAATGCCATTTTAAATGGTCATAAAAACGAACTTTTAGCCCTGATTAAAGAGCTTGAAAGCTATGAATGCGAAGTGGTTATTGATGAGTTGATTGCCTATTTGAAAAATGCCTTTTTTGAACAAGACAAACGCTTTTCTACCCTTTTATATGAACGCTTTTTTAAAATTTTAAGTGAAGCAAAAAGCTTACTTTACATTAATGCAAACAACGGTTTTTGTCCTTTCATTGGTGCTTTTTTAAATGATCGAAGCCACCAATATTAAAACCATTGAAGAGATGATAGATTCACTGGAAAATGAAAAATTCAGACTTCCTAGCAAACCTCTTCACGTAGAAGAAGAGACAAGCTCCCCTGAAATAGTAGAAGAGTCATTCAGTGATACATCTTTACATATAAATGACCATGGACTCACGCCAGAAATACTTTTCTCACGTCTGTGTGACAAACTCATGGATCGAAATGTGGAGTTAGGAGAATGTTTTAAAAATCACATTCGTTTTGAAAATTTTAGCGACCATACGCTCACATTAAATTCCACAGCCCAAGATGAGAGTGGGAAAATTCTCAAAAATAACTCAGCGATTATTCGCCATTTTGTGCAAGATACCTTTGGTTTTGAGACGACCATCAACATCACCAAAGCAGAAACAAAACCAGAAGAGCCAAAGCTTTCTCTCCCTAGTAAAGATGAAGTCTTGATAGAAGAACCCCAAAGTGCTTCTATGATTGAAACGATTGAGTTTGAACAAAATCCACAAAGTGAAAGTTGTGCTACGGGAAATTTATTGGCAGATCAAAAAGAGTATGATGCCACGGATGTGCTCAAAACACCTTTTATTCAACGTGCCACAGAGCTTTTTGAGCCTAAGAAAATTCAAATTCAACAAAAAGTTTAGCATGGAACCGATTCTTATCCTTAACACAGGGGGTACGTTTAACAAACGATACAATCCCTTAAAAGGGGAACTCGAAGTTCCCAAAGATGCTCTGGCAATTGAGTCAATTTTACAGTACTGCCCCAACACCGCTTACACACTTGCAAACCTGATTCATAAAGACAGTTTAGAGATGAATGATGATGATAGAGAGTACCTTGCTCAAGCTATTAAAACCTCTTCTTCTCAAAAAGTCTTAATCATTCATGGCACCGATACAATAGATAAAACAGCCTCATTTTTATCTTTACATGTAAAGAATAAAATCATTACACTCACGGGCGCAATGGTTCCTTTTAGTATTGACCCCGTTGAAGCAACAGCCAATCTGATGTTAGCACTTGGGGATTTACATGTAAGAAATGAAGCAGGCGTGTACATCGCTATGCATGGCAAAGTTGCACCGCATACACAGCTTTTTAAAAATAGAATTAAAGGCATTTTTGAGCCTTGTTAAGCTCGTAATGCCTCCGTTTTACGAAAGATAAAGTGACCCATCACAATCACATAATAAGGATACATCACCACGCCAACAAAGGGAATAAACGTCATAGCAAAACAGAGCAATGAAATCCCTCGCATTTGACCAGCGTATAAGCGTTTTAACTCTTTATACTCCTCTTTTGTGTTGAGCATCGAAGAAATTTCCAAAACCAAAAGTTTATGAAAAAGATAAAACACGGGAAGCAATAAAACAAAATTAAACACAGGAATAAACACTAAGGGTGAAAGCAGAATAAATAACACTGTCGTGACAAGAATACTCTTAAGCATCACACCTACATATCCTAAAAGACCAATACCCTTAAATGCCACATGAGGATAATAATTTTTTGCAATTTCCCCAATAAAATAACCTGCGAAAAATCCCACAATAACAGAATACACCATTAAAAAGAGATAATAAACCACCATCGCAGAGGTAAAGAAAAAGAGAACAGAGACTAAGGTTTTGGTAATAAAAATTAAAGAGATAAACCCAAAAAGCCAACTCTGCTCTAAACTCCCCTCAAAGCTTTGCAAACTCTCACTAAGCCACAAAGAAAGAGCGCCCATCCCGCCAAACAAAAGCCAAATAGCCCCTATAAAAACCAAAAGGGTTAATAAAAAAGAGACCAAAGAGATGAGTAAAACCCTAGGAGATAAACTATCGCCTAGAGCTAAAATAAAAATATTCGTTTGTGGTCTCGTCTGCATCATAGCCTACTGAATAACCTGACCATTCACGCTAATAGCACCCTTTTTCATAGCAATTTCATACACAAAATAATCCCCCTCCGCTTTACCAAGGGCAAAATCTTCTGCTGAGGTCAGTTGAAGACTTTCAAGCGTTGCACGGTCATCTTTGTGTACTTTCACTTTAGAATTGATTTCTAAAAGTCCTAAAAGAGCTAAAGGGCTTTGTTTATTGGTATAACTGTTTTTTGCAATCTCTAGTTTGGTATCAACACGAATATCTTTTAAACTGACCTCATCGTATGTTAAGCCTTGCAACATGACATCCACATCAAATTTAAACCCATGATTAATCAAGGCAATCAAATCATTAAGCAACACTTCTTCCGAAGGAGCTGTTTCATTTAAAATCAAGGTATTATAATCGGCTTGTAATTTTCTCACAACTTCAGTATCTAAGCCTCTTAAAAAGAAAGTGCTCAACAATTTTTCAAGTTTAATGTCATCCCCACTGTCGCCTATAAAAATTTTATCAAACGTATAATCTGCTTTCATCTGCAACTCTTTTTGTTGCTCTTCAATACTGCTGTTTGCTTTAAGACTTCCAAGCCCTGCATTAAGATTGGTATATTCATCTTTAATTTCAAGCGCATAATTTCCAATACTCAAATCTGCTTTGTTGTTAAATTCATTATTGTAGGTAAAGTTATAGATAAAATCTTTGAGCTCACTTTTAGATTTCATCATCTCGATATCCGCTAAAATCAGCTGATGCGCTACCCCAAAACTTCCATAAACACTCTCGCCTCGATGATTGAGCTTTAATGTATGATCTTTAGTATTCACATTCACTGTTCCACCCTCGACTTTAAGCTCTTCTTGAATATCTTTGAGCTTGAGTTCTTTAAGTGCTTCATCATTGCCAAAAAGCATATCAATCCCTAAAACACCCCGTGTTAAAAGAGGTAAAATCAAGGCACTAGCCTCTTTATCCTGAAGAAGATTTTCTTGAACGGCCGTTGGTAGTTCATTCAAAGTCAGTGCAACTTTAACATCACTTAGTAGCAAATTGCTATACGCCATCTCACCTTTAAATTTCAAGCCATTTAATGCCTCATTAATACCAGCTTCTGTCTCTTCCTTAAGCGCTTGTGCAAAAAGTTTATACTGTGCATTTTTATCAACCAATTGTGCAAGTAAAAAATCACGTGCCTTTTTTCCATCTGTCACTTCAAGACTAAAAGTTCTTTGAGTTGTTAAATACCCACTTTTGCTTAACGTTTCTGATTTTAAACCATTTTGCTCTAAAAGCGTTGCTTTGTCTTTTAGAGATGCATCAATTTTTTGTGAAACAACCAAGGGTGCTACCGCTAAAGCTGCGACGACAACAGATGCGATGATTCCATATTTTAGTTTTGCCATTTTTTTGCCTTTAATTATTTATAACCTATAACGTAATACGTATTTTTATGAGGAACTTTTTCCAAGGTGATTTTGTATTTTGTAGCCCATTTTGTAATCATTTCATTGACTTCATCTACCATTTCAGTATCGTGTGCCTCATTTTTAATTTTAAAATAGTCTTTCGTACTTGAAAGTGCCACAAAAGAGTAGTATGGTTTTAGAGCATCGTGTAACGTAATAAGATGTTTTTCAACATGCTCAAATCCTACGGTATTAGCAATAACGCGTTCAAGTTGCGCTACTGTATTTTCACTGACACTATACCCTAACTGTGTTAAAATGGCTTGTCTATGCATGGTTTCTCCTTTACATGTAAAAATAAAATTTAACGCTTTTGTGCAATCAGCACATCTTCAATCATTTTAGAAATATCGCCATCTAAAATCGTATTGACTTGCGAATACGCCACATTACTTCGGTTATCTTTCACTTGCTGATAAGGGGCTAGAACATAAGAGCGTATTTGATGTCCCCATCCAATCTCACTCTTTTCAATCCCATCTTTTTCCGCTTGTTGTTTTTCAAGTTCGAGTTCATACAAACGAGATTTAAGCATTTTCATTGCTGAAGCTCTATTTTTATGCTGAGACCTATCATTTTGACACTGTACTACAATACCTGTTGGCATATGAGTAATACGAATCGCACTGTCTGTTTTATTGACATGCTGACCACCTGCACCGCTGGCTCGGTAGGTATCGACTTTCAAATCTCTATCTTCAAGCACAATGTCAATATCATCATCCACCTCAGGTGACACCATCACAGAACTAAACGACGTATGGCGCTTTGCATTAGCATCAAAGGGGCTAATGCGCACCAGTCGGTGAATACCATTTTCTACTTTAAGATACCCATACGCATTTTCACCACTAATGATGAAACTGACATCCTTCAGTCCTGCCTCTTCACCCTCTTGATAATCGAGCACTTCTACTTTGAATCCAGAGCGCTCCGCCCAACGCAAATACATACGGTACAAAATGCTCGCCCAATCCTGACTCTCCGTTCCACCAGCCCCTGGATGAATGGAAATGATGGCGTTTTTGTTGTCATTTTCCCCACTAAGCATCATGGCTATTTCTAAATTAGTAATATGCTCTTCTAAACGCTCAGAATCTCTAAAAAGCTCTTCAATTGTGGCTTCATCATTTTCAGCATTTGCCATTTCATATAAATCCACAGCATCAACAACAACGTTTTTAGCTTTGGTATAACGATTTAGAAGAGAGTTCAGCGTGGTTTTTTCTTTTTGCATTTCAGCAGCCCTTTTGGCATCATTCCAAAATTCAGGGTCTTGCTCAATGGCTTCAATCTCTTTAAGCCTTTGCGTGATATCCTCAGGTTTAATAATCTGAGCGATATTATCAACTTTTGTGGTTAATTTTTTAAGAAGTTCGGTGTATTCATAACTATCCAAATATGTTCCTTTTGCTATAATGCGCTCTTTAAAGTTATTATTCTACTCAAAAGTGCCTAAAATGAAAATAGTACATACCCCAGAAGAGCTTAGAGAAGCACGATACGCCTTAAACGGTCGTGTTGGTTTTGTTCCTACTATGGGAGCATTGCATAATGGACATCTCTCATTGATTCAAAAATCACGTGCCCAAAATGAGCATACCATCGTCTCTGTGTTTGTAAACCCTACACAATTTTTAGCAGGGGAAGATTTTGCGACATACCCCAAACGCACGCAAGCTGATATCAAAATTTGTGAACTCGCAGGGGTTGATATTTTATTTATGCCCAACGCAGAGGCGATGTATGATGCATGTGAGCCAAGCATTATAGCGCCTAGTACCAAAGCGTACATCCTAGAAGGACTGGCACGTCCAGGGCATTTTGATGGTGTTTTACGGGTTGTTTTAAAGCTCTTTAACCTCACCAAACCCAATCGTGCCTACTTTGGGAAAAAAGATGCCCAGCAACTTTATCTCATTCAAAATATGGTCAAAACACTCTTTTTAGACCTTGAGATTGTTCCGTGCGAAATTGTGCGAGAGGATGATGGACTAGCGCTTTCAAGTCGCAATGTCTATTTAAATGCACACGAACGTCAAGAAGCCCTTTTACTCTCCAAATCCCTTAAAGTTGCTTCTCATGCCATCATGGGAAAAGAGAGAGATTGCGAGAAAATTAAAGCTGAAATGAGAACGACTCTTGCACCTTTACATGTAGAATACGTGGAAATCTTAAATCGTGATTTTGATACAATACCTTCGATTGAATTAGGCAACTGCATTATTTTAGTCTGCGCCAAAGTGGGTACCACCCGTCTCATTGATAATTTATGGATATAACAAAGGAAAACCTTGAAAAAACTGCATTTAGTCTCACTGGGCTGTAACAAAAATCTCGTGGATAGCGAAGTGATGTTAGGAAAATTGCGTGCGTATGAACTCTGCGACGACGCTTCACAAGCGGACGTACTCATCGTCAACACCTGTGGATTTATAGGACCTGCCAAAGAGGAGAGCCTTAACACCATTTTTGCACTCCACGAAGCTCGTAAAAAAGGCTCTTTATTGGTTATGGCGGGCTGTTTAAGTGAGCGCTACAAAGAGGACTTAACCAAAGAGCTTAAAGAAGTTGATTTATTTACAGGGGTGGGCGATTATGACAAAATTGATGAGATTATTGCCCTGCGCCAAAACCGCTTCACCCCTTCAACCTACTTAATGAACGAAGAAGAGCGTGTGATCACAGGCTCCAATGCCCATGCCTATGTCAAACTCTCAGAGGGGTGTAATCAAGCGTGTAGTTTTTGCGCCATCCCCGGTTTTAAAGGTAAATTGCACTCACGTACCCTTGAATCTCTGATAAAAGAAGTTAAAGCCTTAGTCTCTAAAGGTTTTTATGACTTTAGTTTTATCTCACAAGATAGTAGCTCTTACCTAAGAGACATGGGCGAAAAAGAGGGACTGATTCAGCTCATTGATGCGGTTGAAAAAATTGAAGGGGTGAAGAGTGCGCGTATTTTGTACCTTTACCCGACCACAACCTCAAATGCTTTAATTGAGCGGATTATTGCTTCACCACTTTTTCATAACTATTTTGATATGCCTATTCAACATATCAGCGACAGTATGCTCAAACGTATGAAAAGAGGAGCAGGACGTGAGCACATCATCGAACAATTGGAGCTGATGCGTCAAGCGCCCAATAGTTTTATTCGCACCAGCTTTATCGTAGGTCATCCAGAAGAGAGTGAGGCTGAATTTGAAGAGCTTTTGAGCTTTGCAAACAGTTTTAATTTTGACCGTGTGAACATTTTTGCTTACTCCGATGAAGAAGATACGAGTGCGTACGAAATGCATGGAAAAATTGATACAAAAACCATCAATAAACGCATTAAACAACTCGATAAAATCGTTCAAGCCAAAACTAAACAGAGTTTTGAAAAAGAGGTTGGAAAAGAAGTTCTTATCTTGATTGAGGGTGAAAGCAGTGAACATGAACTCTTTATGGGAGCTAGAGAGCTTTTATGGGCGCCTGGGATCGATGGAGAGATTTTAGTGAATGACTCAGAGGTGGAGAATGTCTCTATTGGCGCATGTTATAGGGCTAAAATCACAGAACTTGTGGGAGATAAACTCGTTGCAACCATCACCGCTCTTGCATGAAGCAACCCTTAATCGTCTTAGGCAATCTAAGAATATTTTAGCCTTTTCAGGCGGTGGAGATTCTACCGCCCTCTTCTTCTTGCTTCACGAATATCACATTCCTTTTGACATAGCTCATGTGAATTACCAAACACGCCCTCAAAGCCATGAAGAAGAAGCGTACGCAAAAGAGCTCTCTTTACGCTTTAATAAGCATCTTTTTACCTTTACATGTAAACTTGAAAACTCTAATTTTGAACATCAAGCACGTCATGTCCGTTATACTTTTTTTGAATCACTCATCAACGAACATGGCTATGAAACACTTATCATGGCACACCATTTGGGTGACAAACTGGAATGGTTTTTAATGCAACTTTGTAAAGGTGCTGGCGTTGTGGAACTGCTTGGCATGCAAGAGTGGGATGAAAAAGAGATCTATAGTATTGTGCGCCCCCTTTTACATGTAAGAAAAGAAGTCTTGCAAAAATATCTTCAAACACGCCATATTCGCTATTTTGAAGATGAAAGCAATGCTTCTTTGGAGCATTGGCGTAACCACTTTAGGCATACCTTTGCAACACCCCTTTTAGAAAACTATGAAAAAGGCATTAGCAAAAGTTTTGAGTATTTAAGCGCTGATGCAAAAAGGCTTCTTCCTCATACCCACACAAAAATTCAACAGCTCTTTATACTTCCCAATGACCCTGATGATTTAATTAATATTCGTCATATTGATAAAAGTGTTAAATCTTTAGGACTCTTACTCTCTTCTTCTCAGCGTCAGGAAATTTTACGTACCAAAGCATGTGTCGTGGGAGGAAAAATTGCAATTTGTTTTACACAAGAGCAAATTTTTATTGCCCCTTATATCGTCATCTCAATGGACAAATCGTTTAAAGAAGCATGTAGAAAAGAGGGGATTCCAAACAAAATACGCCCTTATCTTTTTAGTGCGGGCATTCAACCTAGTGCGTTACGTTTGTATCATAAACCTTGATTTTAAAAATCGACGTAATACTCTCTTTGGTCGCTTCTAAATGAATAGGAAAATCTGCTTGCACAATACTGCTGTACTGATTTAAGCCTTCTAAAAAATTATAAAAATTTGTCGGTGTTTTAAGCGTAGAGGTAACATTCAGCTCATACTCGACAAACTCTTTTTTATAATCACCTTTTGAGATTTCAACCAATGAAACATCACTAAAAAATTTTTTCGCATACACCATAAATTCTTCATGAGAAAAGGGTGTTTAAATGCAGCAACCACATGGGCATTTTCTGTTTTGAGCTTTGAAAGCTCTGATTCTCGCTCTAAAAAAGAGATTTTCCACACGTGTTTTATGGATTAACACACGTTTATGTTCTGCTTGTAAAACACGGTGTTCTTTAATGTGCGGGATAATCAGTAAAAAAAACAAACACAAAAGTTAGCACAAGAAAAATCATCAAGAAAATTAATAATTTCATAATATCAATTTTATCTAGGCTTCTATCAAGATTACTCACGTATCTCATCCTCGCTCATGATTTTATTGATACTGACAAAATTATACCATCCCGCTTTAGTCAAATAAAATGTCGTTTGACTGGTGTGAAAAATGGATTTTAAAGGAGCTGCTAAAAGAAAATTAAACGCATCTTGGGTAGGAGAAATGCCGTATAAAATCAAAGAATTTCGTTCCATTTCTACTTTTTTCAATGTTATTTGATCAGGTACCAAATCAAAAAGATTGTTCATACTGTCTTTTAAGAGTGTATTGTTGGAAAAAATATCTTCCGCAAGTGCTTTTTGACGCAAAATAGAACCTATCATGGCATCATTTTCATCAATTTTAACTTCGAGCATTTCACGCTCTTTTGTTAAATCAATCATGCCTTGTTTAAATGAACGCATCTCAAAAACAATATAAAAATTAAACATCAACATAAACAAAGACATAAGAGCAATAAAAACAATCCACATTTTACTAAAAAGCGATAAAAAGGGTTTGGGGCGAGGGGCAATAAAACTTCTCATCCAAAAACCTCTTCAATCGCTATATCACATATACGTTCACCCACATCGACTTTATGAACCTCAACACGCATCATTAACTCATCTTCTATTTGGTGAATTAAATCTGAGCTAATTTCATACCCATCAAAAATAACAATATCTTCAATAAATTGGCTGGTATATAAAGGATTATGATAGTACTCTTCTAAGGCAGATTTTAAATATTTATACACTAACAAATCACGACCGTACAACTCTAAACTAATATCTTCCTCTTTTAAAG
>JAJOKG010000158.1 GCA_021206415.1 Sulfurospirillum sp.
AAACGATCCATAGCACCATAATCTGATGTAAAATAGCCTCCAGTGTGATTATTATAATAGACAATATGAGGAAACCACTCCTTAATACGTTTAATTCTTTTTTCAATCACTTCAATTGAATCCGTGGTATTTAAGGTATCTTCTTCAGGGCGAGAGTAATACTTTGCTTCCAAAGGAAGATGCACCATAGCAAAAGGGAACTCATGCGATAGTCGTACCGTTTCAGGATGTCCTTTCGTGGGTGGGAAAAATGCAGGTGTTACTTTATAAGGAATTTCCTTCATCATCCGTGTTTGCCAAGGAAAAGAGACATCATCAATAATAATGGCTAATTTAGGAGTTGTACCTGATGGATATTTCTTACGAACCACATCATGCGGTTTTTGCTTTTTTCGCCACTCTCTTTAAGACTTTGTTGATATTCATGTACCTCTGAAAGTTCTTGTTTTTTTGAAGAATTTTCCTCAAGAATAACCAAAGGTTGAGAACTATTTTCTTCAAAAACTCTTGGTTCAATGGCAGGAACAACCGTAGGTTGTGGCTTTGAAAGATTACTCTCAGGCAAAGGAGGCAGAGAAGATTGACGTAATTTTTCATCTTCAAGCATTTTTTTTCATTTTTTTGCATTAAGACATCTGTCGATACGACACTTTTTTCATTCAACGGTGTAGCAACATGAGAACGTACTGACACACTCGTTATATACCAATAAGCACCCATACCAAAGGCAAAAAACAGTATAGCTACCATAGTCCATAGAGTATACTGTTTTAGATTAGATGAGGCTTTTTGTCTAGGGGGAGATACCTTAGGCTTACTCTGCTTTTTTCGTGTTTTTTTTACCATAAATGCCGTTAACTACTTTCCTAAAATAACTTCTACTTCGAGCAGTTCAAGATTTTGATTATTGTGTGATGTAATTTTAACATCTTCAACTTTTGTATATTTTTTAATCACATTGATTAAATCATTACGTAAATCATCTAAATAGGGTAATTTACAACTGGCTCTTTCATGTGAGAGCATAATGGTCAGACGATTTTTCGCCACATCTGCCGTACTCTTTTTTTTTCCAAAGAAACTTTCAAAAAGACTCATTTGAACATCCCTTTCAAAGTAGAGAGAAATCCTTTTTTAGCTTTAATATCTAAAAATTCAACCTCTTCACCCAAAATTCGACGTGCAATATTACGATATGCCTCGGCTGAGAGTGATTTTTCTTTTGTAACAATCGGTGTTCCTGTATTGGTTGATGTAATAATATCCTCATCATCAGGAACAATACCAATGAGTGGCAACGCTAAAATACTTAAAACATCTTCAACACTGAGCATATTTCCCGCTTCAACCATATCTGGTTTAATACGATTAATAATAATGTGCTTTTCAACCTCTTGTCCATTTTTAGCACGTTCGCTTTTTGCATCAATAATGCCAATCACCCTATCTGCATCACGGACAGAACTGACATCAGGCGTAGAGACAATAAGCGCTCGATCGGCTAAAAAAATAGAGTGCTCAAAACCACTTTCAATACCCGCTGGAGAATCTAACATAACAATATCAAAACTCTCTTTGAGGTTTTCAATCAATGCTTTGACTTTATCTTTATTCAAAATATCTTTATCTTTCGTTTGACTCGCAGGTAAAAAATAAAGTGATTTGGATTTTTTATCGTTAATTAACGCTTGTGCAAGGTTACAACGTCCTTCCATAACATCCACGACATCATACACAATGCGATTTTCAAGTCCTAAAATCATATCGAGATTTCTAAGACCTATATCAAAGTCAATGGCAACGACTTTTTTACCCAAATTTGCAAGTCCAACGGCTAGGTTTGCGGTGGTGGTCGATTTTCCGACCCCACCCTTACCCGACGTTACGGTAATAACTATACCCATGTAACCTCTTTAGTACGATTTAGTTTTTGTCTTTGTTAATGATTTTTTTAGATGTAATCCAAGGCATCATAGCACGAAGTTTCTCACCTGTTTTGTTGAGTAAGCTTCTCTCGGTCTTTGCACGCTCTGCGTTCATACGAGTGTAACCTGCTTTGCGCTCTAAAATAAAGTCTTTCGCAAAACGACCATCTTGGATTTCAGCCAAAATCTCTTTCATTGCTGCTTTTGACTCAGCGTTAATCACACGTTTTCCACTCACATAATCACCATATTCAGCTGTATTAGAGATAGAATAACGCATATCTGCAATACCACCTTGGTACATCAAGTCAACGATAAGTTTAAGCTCATGTAAACACTCAAAGTATGCCATTTCAGGCTCGTAACCTGCTTCAACCAGAGTTTGGAAACCCGCTTCTACAAGGGCTGTAGCACCACCACAAAGAACGGCTTGCTCACCAAAAAGGTCAGTTTCTGTCTCATCTTTAAACGTTGTCTCAATAATACCCGTTCTTCCGCCACCAATAGCAGATGCATAACTAAGCGCTAACGCTTTTGCATTACCCGTTGCATCTTGATCAACAGCAATAAGGTCTGGAATTCCTCCACCATTTACAAATTCGCTTCGTACGGTATGACCTGGTGCTTTTGGTGCAATCATAATACAATCAACACCTTTTGGAGTAATAATTTGACCATAATGAATGTTAAAACCATGTCCAAACGCAATCGCTTTTCCTGCAACAAGATTTGGTTTAATCTCAGCGGCAAAGACATCACCTTGCATCTCATCTGGCAATAAAATCATAATGACATCTGCATATTTGGTTGCCTCAGCAACGCTCATGACTTTAAACCCTTTTGCTTCTGCTTTCGCCCATGAGCTACCCTCTTTTCTAAGACCTACAACAACTTCAACACCACTGTCACGAAGATTTTCAGCGTGTGCGTGTCCTTGAGAACCAAAACCAATCATCGCTACTTTTTTTGAGCGAATAATGCTTAAATCACAATCTTTGTCGTAAAAAACGGTTATTGCCATTTGTTAATCCTTACATGTAGTATTAAATCCCGCCATTGTACAAAAGAGTTACTTAAAAACTTCACATGTAAAAGGTGTAAAGCAAACTATAAACCAACAGCAGATAGAATTAGTCTACTAACACATCACGAGGAATAAACCATGGATGAGAACATTCTAAAAAAAATCAAATCACTTCCCCCACTCGATGACACGGTTTTAAAAATCCAACGTATTTGTGTCGATAAAAACAGCTCTTTGGCTGATTTGGTCAAAGTGGTTGAAAGTGACCCAATGCTTACAGCTAATATTTTAAAATCTTCAAATTCTCCCCTTTATGGATTTAGCAGAGAAATTAAAAGTATTGCACACGCTGTCTCACTCTTTGGTATGGCAACGGTGCGTGGTTTTGCACTTTCTAGCGCCATTAAACAAAATATTAAAATTAATTTAGAACCTTACAATATTAACAACAATGACTTTTTAGAAATTAGCACTTTACAGAGCACCTTTATGTTCAAATGGTATTCAAAAGTTAACAAAGCAATGCTCGATGTCTTGCAACCTGCTGCTTTCATGATGGAAGTAGGAAAAATCATCATTGCGCATGAACTTTTAGAACAAAACAAAGATGAAGCCTTTAAACTTGCCCTTTCCAAAATAAAAAACGCCTTATGAACTCTCTGTCTTAGAAAGAGAGTATGTCGGTTTCTCTAATGAAGAAATTACAGCTAAAATTTTTGAACAATGGAATTTAGAGAGTGAGCTAGTCGAATCTATCCAATTTTCTAATTATCCATCCGATGCACATGTTTCTATTCAACCTTATGCTGCGGCACTGAATATTGTGAAACAAAGCATTAATATTTTTGGTCACTTTACTGAGGAATTTATTGAAAAAGTGCTCAAACTTTTAGATGAGCATGAACTACACCATGCACCTTTTTTAGAGACAGTTGAGCAATTTAAACAGTGAAAAATTTTCTTTTAAGTCTTAATGAAGGGGTAGCAGAAACAGATATTCCTTCTTCTTTTTTGCCTCACTTTAACACACTTCTTCAGCTCAAAGCAATTGTTTTAAAAAACAATCTTTATCGTTTTGAGGATGGCTATTGTGCAGGAAAACTCGATGTCTCTTTTAGCGGTACAGGTTATTTATCGTCTCTGCTTCCAACTCCTTCAAAAGATATTGTTATTGAAGCCTCAGGACTGCATGGAGGAATGCGTGGCGATCTAGTAGTCGCAAAGCGCATTGCGAATAAAAAAAAGCCGCCGTATCAAAGCTGTTATTGTCTATATTGCCCAGCGTGCTTTTGCTAAAAGTATTGTTTATACGAAAATGAGCAAAGGCAAGGTCGTCGGTGTTAATATCAAAAATGAATCCTTATTTGAGATTACCGCAAGCCAAAAATCACTCAAACAACTCCCGTTAGGAAGCGTTTTAAAAATAGACAATCTCAGCAATGTTATTGAAGAAGTTTTAGGTGTGCTTGATGACGCGACCATCGATGAAAAAATTTCTTTAGCACTCTTTGATAAAAAAAGAATTTTTTTAGCAAAGAAGCGGAAGCGGAAGCAAAAAGTCATGGAGATTATGTTGAAAAAAGTTATTACCCCAAGCGTGTTGATTTAACGCACCTCCCTTTTTGCACCATTGACCCAGTAGACGCAAAAGATTTTGACGATGCCATTTATTTTGACGTAGAAAACCACGTGCTCTACGTTGCCATCGCCGATGTTAGTGAATACGTTTATTCGATGGGGCACATTGATAAAGAGGCAATTGAGAGGGGATTTTCCATCTACTTTCCACACAAGTCCATTCCCATGCTTCCACGTTCCCTTAGTGAAAATATCTGCTCGTTAAAACCAAATGTTGATCGTCTTGCATACACTTTTAAAATCACACTCGATCCTTTTACATGTAAACCTTTAAAAGAAGAACTTTTTGAAAGTGTGATTCACTCGGTCAAACGCTATACCTATGAAACCATTGATCTCTTTTTAGAAGGAAAGACGAACGAAGCAGATGCAGTGGATCAAACCATTCTAGCATACCTTTTACCATTGCACGAACTCACGCAAAAATTACGCACAATTCGACTAGAGAATGCCTTTTCGTTTCGCTCTTCAGAAGTAAGGATGAGAGTAGATGAAAACCAAAACTTGCTTGCAACCACCATTGAAGCAGAGACACCCTCACATGGGCTCATTGAAGATTGTATGCTTCTTGCTAACAAAGCAGCAGCCAAAAAGCTAGGTTTTGGAATTTTCAGAACCCATGAAAGCCCTTCATTTGAGCGCATGGAAGCACTATTAAATGATTTAGCCCTGATTGGGATTCATGTCAAATTGCGTGCAGAGATTCCTAAGATGATTCAAGAAATCCAGCAAAAAGCAGATGATTTAGGGCTTAGAGAAGAAGTCGATAAATTAATTATTAAAAGTCAGAAAAAAGCCATTTATGAGCCTGAAAATAAAGGGCACTTTGGATTAGGGTTTGACATGTACACCCATTTTACCTCACCCATTCGTCGTTACAGCGACCTGACCTTTGCATCGTCTCCTTAAAGCCAAAATAGCACACGATGAGAAAAAAATTGGCTTTTTTATTGAAAGATATTGATCCATTGTGTGAAAAAATCAGCGCGTTAGAGAGAGAAAGTGATAAAGTCGCATGGGATTATATGGATCGCAAATTTGCACGGTATATGGCGTTACATGTAGGCGATAATTTCAAAGCCATTGTCGTTGAAACCGAACAAAATCCTGTGGCAAAACTTGATGATGAACTCAAAGGTGCACGTATTTTTTTACTTGATAATGATGTACATTTGTTAGAGAGAGTAGAAATCAAAATTGTTGAGAGCAATATAGCAACAGCGCGTATTTACGCAAGAGTAAGCAGGAGTTTGGATGTATAAAAGAGAGTTTGAAGCTATTTTAAGAACAAAAAAAGCACCAAAATCAACATTTTTGTATGGCATGTGTTCTTATCAAAACAATCTTCTCTCACAGCAACTTTTAACACTTCTTAATGCAGGAAATGAAGAAAAAGTTATCATGTATTATGATGAGTATGCTTTTAATTCAGCTAAAAATTTTCTTGCTCAATCCTCGCTTTTTGGTGATCGCAATATTTTAATCATTAAAACCGACAAAACCATTCCAACAAAGGAGCTGGAAAGCTTAATTGGATTGTGTGCTAAAAATGATTCTAGCTACTTTATTTACCAATATTTTGGAGAAGATAAAAAAGCAACCCCTTTAACCAAACTTTTTGACAAAAGTAAAGAAGCCGTTTTTGTTCGTCTTTTTAAAGCTGAATTTAATGAGGCCATGCAATTGCTTCAAAATCACGCACAAAGTATAGGATTAATGATTGATCGCTATGCACTTCAACATCTTTATATGATTCACATGGAAGATCTCGCTTTGTGTATTAATGAATGTGAAAACTCTTAATTTTAAATAAAGAGATAGTCATCAACGATATTAATGCTTTAGTGTATGGCTTAGGCTCTGTTTCGATGGACCATTTTATTACAAAACTTTTAGAAAAAAAAGATATTAAAGAGGAGTTTGAACGCCTTATTGATGGTGATGGAATTGAGGAAATTCGTATTATTAATGCCATTCAAACGCATATAACACAACTCTTTTTATTTCATGCGTATATTAAATTGCATGGAAATTTTGATGCCAAAGCTATTTTAGGATACCCCCTGCCTCCACACATTGCAAACCAACGCTCTGCACACTCTATTAAAATTGATCTTTCAACCTACAAAAGCCTACTTTCTTTGCTTCTTCAAGCAGAATACCAACTAAAAAAAAGTCAGTAATAGTGATAAAACCAGCTATCTTCTTTCTTGCTTAATAAAACTTCAAAGTTATTTATAGTAAAATCCACCCCTATTCTAAAAATCCTTACTCAGATATTAATCTATTTGGGTGAAATCCATAAGGAGAAACGATGCGACATTATGAGTTGCTTGTTGTAGTAAAGCCTACATTAACCGTAGAAGAGCTACAAGCAAAATTGAGTTTTCTAAAAGAAATTTTAGAGAAAAATGGTGCAGTTATTGCTGCAACACTAGAGATGGGTACACGCAAACTTGCGTATCAAATTGATAAATTTGAGCGCGGTACTTACGTTGTATTTTACTTCACTGCCCCTACAGCTGCTATTGCAGAAGTTGAGCGTTTAATTCGTATTACTGAAGAGTTTATTCGCTTTATGACTGTAAAATTTGAAAATCAAAAAGAGCTCGATTCTGGAACAAACAAGTTGAAAAAATCACTAAAAAAAGTGATGTTGCACCTGTTGTTGAATCTAAAGAAATTGTCGAAGAGCAACAAGAAGCTACAACTGAAGCCTAATTAAGGAGCCATTATGTTCAACAGAGTCGTTATGCTTGGTAACCTCACGCGTGATTGTGAACTTCGGTATCTACCCAATGGTGGTGCAGTTTGTACAACAGGTCTTGCAACCAATAGAAAGTTTAAAAAACAAGATGGCAGTCAAGGAGAAGAGGTTTGTTTTATTGACATTACCTTTTTTGGTAGAACTGCTGAGATCGCTAATCAATACTTGAGCCGTGGCAAAAAAGTTTTGGTTGAAGGTCGTTTAAAACTTGATCAATGGACAGACCAAAGTGGTGCAAAACGAAGTAAACACTCTATTACCGTAGAGACACTTCAAATGATTGACTCACGTGGTGGACAAGAAAGCGGTAGTGCTGATATGGGTGGAAACTATGGAGAAAATACTTCTTCTGTGGGATATAATCAAAATCAGCAAAAGCCAACCTCTTATCCAAAACAATCGGCTCCTGAATATAGTGGTCATGACATTCCAGACATCGATATTAACGATGATGAAATACCGTTTTAGTAAATAAAAGGATAAAAAATGGCAGAAAAAAGAAAATTTGCACGTAAATACTGCAAATACTGTGAAGCAAAAGTAGAATACATTGATTATAAAGATGCAAAAATTTTGAGACACTCACTTTCTGAGCGTTACAAAATTATGCCACGTCGTTTGACAGGTAACTGCAAAAGACATCAAGAGATGGTAGAACTAGCAATCAAACGTGCACGTGCGACTGCGGTTATCCCTTACATCATTGACACTCAAAAAGTTGTCGCTGTTCCTTTTGAGCAACTTCAACAATAATTCTTACATGTAAAGCTAGATGGTTTTCCATCTAGCTGCTTTCTTTTTACTTAACTAGCGCAAATTCCAATACTTCTTCAATACGAGACACAGGAATTATTTTCATTTTTTTCTTTCACTTCTTCAGGAATTTCATCCAAATCTTTTTCATAATTTTTTCTTTGGAATAAGTGCTGTTTTGATTTTAGCTTTATACGCTGCAATCAACTTCTCTTTTAAGCCACCAATGGGTAATACTTTGCCACTTAAAGTCAGCTCTCCTGTCATTGCCACATCACTTTTTACTTTTTTATCTGAAAGAATGGACGCAATTGCTGTTGCCATGGTAATACCAGCACTTGGACCGTCTTTAGGCGTTGCCCCTTCTGGAACGTGAATATGCAAATCATAACGTCTATAGACATCGCTTGGCTCTATTTTTTTTTGAACTCTCTTCTTTCTCAAGGCCTGCCGCTGGAATAATTGAGAGTGGAATTTTAACTTTATCATTATCGATTAAAACCTTAACAACACTCAAAGCAATTTTGGCAGATTCTTTCATGACATCACCCAATGAACCTGTGATTTGGATACCACCCTTCCCTTGAATACGAATTGCTTCAACCTTTAAAACATCGCCTCCAACACTTGTCCATGCGAGACCATTGACAATACCCACGCTGTTCTCTTTATCAACTTCATCAATCTCAAAAACAGTCTTTGGTAAATACTCTTTGAGATTTGTGTTAGTAATGCTCAGTTTTTCAAGCTTAGGATTCATTAAAAGTTGTTTGGCTACTTTACGTAAAATATCAGCAATCCTACGACGTAAATTTCTTACACCTGATTCTCTCGTGTAGTTAGAGATAATCAACTGCAATGTTGGCTTCGAAATCGCTACTTCACTGTTTTTTAAACCATGCTTTTTTAACTCTTGAGGAATTAAATATTTTTTTGCTATTTCATACTTCTCTTGTGGTGTGTATGAATTCACAAAAATAAACTCCATTCTATCACGAAGGGGAGCAGGTATTGAGCCTACTTCATTTGCCGTGGCAATAAAAATAACCTTACTCAAATCGATGTTAAAGTTCAAATAATAATCTCTAAATTTATTGTTTTGCTCAGGGTCTAAAACTTCTAAAAGCACCGCCGTTGGATCACCTCTAAAACTACGAGCGACTTTGTCGATTTCATCAAGGACGACTACAGGATTCATCTCCCCTGCTTCAATAATGCCCTGAACAATGCGCCCTGGCATTGCCCCAATGTAAGTGCGCCTATGCCCTCTAAGTTCATTCACATCTTCTAAACCACCCAGCGCAATACGAACTAATTTGCGTTTTAATGCTTTCGCAATAGAATTTGCCAAAGAAGTTTTACCCACACCTGGAGGGCCTGCAAAACACAAAATTGCCCCATTGGCTGACTTATCGCCAATGCCTCGTTTATCTAAAAGTTCACGCACCGCAAAATACTCTTCAATACGCTCTTTAGGTTTTTCAAGAGAATAATGGTCTTTGTCAAGCTGTGATTTTACCTCTAAAACATCTAAACTTTTTTTTGCGAGTTTGCCAAAGGGAAGCTCAATAACCCAATCAAGATAACTCTGAATCAAATTGGCATCCGCAGAGTCTGGATGCATACGAGAGAGCTTATCGATCTGCTTTTTAATCTCTTTGTATGCATCCTCTTCCATATACTCTTTTTTAGCTTCTAGCTTTTTGCGGTACTCTTCTATCTCTTCTTCACGCTGATTATCAGTTCCTAGCTCTTTTTGAATCTGTTTGAGTTGTTCTTTTAAAAAATACTCTTTTATTGACCTTCTCTATTTGTGAGTGAACTTTACTTTTAATCTCTTTTTTAAGCCTGCTTGACTCAATCTCTTCAATCACATAATCAATTAATTGCAACAGTCTTGATTCATCATCAACTTCCACAAAAAGCTTGTACGCCTGCTCTTTTTTGAGTTTCATACTACTCGCAACCAAATCTGTAATACGATGTACATCATTGTTATCTTCAATGGTTTTAATCAAATCTGGAGGAAACTGTCCTCCTAAAGAGCCTAATTGTGCTACTTTTTCACGTAATACAGAAAGCGTTGCTTCTACTTTCACTGCTTCTGAGCGCTCTGTTTGAATAATATCAATCGTTCCACGAAGCGGAGAGGTAGAAAGTTCTTTTAAAATTTTCCCTTTTTGCATCCCTTGAAAAAGTATTTTCACACGACCATCAGGTAAATCCACTTTACGCATAATAGAGCCAATAACACCTGCTGGATAAATCGCATTAAAATCACGTTTATGCTCCTCACCAATTTTTGCAGTACACACCATAACCAATGAGTTATGCTCCAGCGCATCATTGGCAGCTTTTATATTCTCTTCATCGGCTAAAAAAAGTGGTGAAATCATAAAAGGATATAAAAAAAGATTGTCTTCTACGATAATTGGAATGTCCGCAGGAAACGCAGTATAATCGCTTAGTTTCATCTCTATCTCCGTTATAGTCTTATTTTTTAATTATTTTACATGTAAGAGCATAAGAGCTTGGCTCTTATGCAATGATTAGATTATATAGTAAAGAAGTAAATAAAATTTTGTGCTTATTGCTTTTCAAACCATGAACGATACCAAGGAACCGTTGGTTCAACAATTTTTGCCTCTTTTACAGAAGAGTTATTGAGTTTTTCTTCATAGACTTTTGCCACTTCTGGCTTATCTATACGAGTATAAAGCGAATGGATATTTTCATCTAAAAAAATACTCACCCATTTGCAAACGTACCAATATTGTCTGAGCTAAAGGAGCAAATTTTGAATGAGGATATCGCACTAAAAAATCTTTCGTTTGTACAATAGTATCTAAGAGTAATTGCTGATTGCGGTTTGGATTGGGGAATGCTTCATAATTGGCTTTAATTTTCATATAACGTACATGGTCAGCATTTTCTTTGTTGCCATAACGTCTTAAATATTCATCAAGATAAAAATTGGCAAGTAAATACTCTTCATCTTGAGAGTGCGCATTGGCTAACATCATCATGGCCTCAGGTAACAATGGAGACTCAACATGTTCACTGGCCAAAGACGTATAAAGTGAATCTGCTTTCTCCAAATCTTGGTTTTTTAATCTCTTTAGCAATTTCTTCATACCAGTAGGTTGCTGGCATATTAAAAACTTCTTTATCTTTAGAAGCACAACCACTTACAAACGCTACCAATGAGGCGGCTACAAGAACATTTGCTATTTTCATACAGACTATCCTTTATGTTAAAAGAATTATTGTATCTTCTTTTTTGTTATCTTAAAATAAAAGAGAAAAAATTACACGCTTAGCACATTTCCAATTATTTACAGTGATACATTTAATTTACAAAATGCTACAATGAAAAAAGTTGTTATTTTTTTAAAGGAATAAAGTATGATTTTCTCTGTAAAAGCTCCCATCCCTGGTTTTGAAGCCATTAAAGAAGTTGAAC
>JAJOKG010000013.1 GCA_021206415.1 Sulfurospirillum sp.
CTTTTTTGCTCTCTTTATCCACCCAAAAGGCTTCTATCTTTTCATCCCACATCTGCATATCAACCGCCATGATGATGAACTGCTGAATTTGTGAAAAACTGAGATGATACGCTAAGGCTTTGGTTTTTACAAAGCTTTGTGTGCTTACATGTAAACTCTGAAAGGGCGTGTTTTCGCACGCTTTTTCAAAGTGTTCAAGGTTCGTGTCTAACATATTTCTCCCATAACTTAATGCTTTTAGTAACCCAATTTCCCACGTCTGTTTTGCTAGGAATTGTATCCTCCAAATGGTCGGAGACGATTTTAAAAACGTAGGGTTTAATAGTGTTAGGAACGGTTTGCAAAAAGGTGTCCGCTTCCATATCCACCAAAGTCGTCTTTACATGTAAGGCTTTTTGAACAGCCCCATCATAACTTGAACAGCTCGCAAAAGGCATACCCAAACCCTCATGCGTGGTGCAAAAAAGTGTGCCTTTTGCAACGCTTCTATCGACACATCCTGCAATGCCAATGTTGATGGCAACGCATGGCTCATACAGACTCAGCGCATGCAAAAGCGCCTCTTTGGTGTTTTGGTTTCCCATGCCTGAGACGATGAGCGCCATGTGCTCGTTTTCGTAAAGATTGAAGGGTTGCTTTGCTGTACATGTCAGTTTAAAATGCCCAATAATCGGCTTTGCTTCAGCCACCAGTGCGGTGTGAATGAGGGTTTTTATTTTCATGACAGTATTATAACTTATGGAGCTTTTGCATCGTTGGTTTGAGACAAAAAATAATTTTATAGTATGGCAAAAAGTGTTTCAGCCATTTCAGAGCCATCAAATTTAGAAATGGACTTTTTATTCGTTTTTTTAGGCAGGGAGTAATTGGAACCCATTCTAGCTTGGGTTAAAATACCTAATCCAAATAATTTTTGCTGCACATCACAATAAAATTCTTGTTGAGGTTGAAGTGTGTAATGAAAATAACCACTTGTTTCTATAACGCTCTTATTCTTCCATAATTCGTAAAAGCATTGAAAGTCTTCATACGTGAAAGTATTTATATTGGTAAAAAGTGAAGATTCATAATAATTAAGTGAACCATTTTTGATTTTAGTTGCCCAAAGTTTAGCGAGGATAAAAATCGTGATACGATTATCGGCGTGAAGATTTTTGATGATGAGATTACTCATAAATTCTCTGTCTTTATGCGATTTGGAATTGATAAAATCAATTAGCTCATCTCTTGATACATTATTGTCTGACATATCTAAAATCAAGTTATTAATCTTAGCGTCTAAAAAGCCTTGGTAACTTTTTGCGATAGATTCTTTAATAATGGAAAGTGTACCACCATTTGCCGCATCTATGGCGTGATAGACAGCTTTAGCATCGGCTTTTAAGTCATTTCCAATTTTTTTAAGTAAAGATTTAAGACTCATCAACAACCTTTTTTAAAGTTATAAAATTATACCTAAACCTTTACATGTAAGAATTATTGTACGACTTCAAACCCTGAAAGTGCCGCACCCACTGCGCCCATGAGTTGGGGGTGTTTGGGGATGACAATGGTTCGCTCTAGCTTTTTTTCTAACATATAGTGCAAAAACGGATTGAGCGCACCGCCACCTGTGAAAACGATGGTTTCACTCTCTTTGATGACAAATTTTCGAGCCATGGACGCTAAGCGTGAGGCGATGGATTCGTGTACACCATAGCAGATGTTCGCTAGGCTCTCTTTTTTGGCGATAAGCGAGATAACCTCAGACTCCGCAAAGACGGCGCACATGCTCGATATTGTCAGCTCCTTGTCGTAGTCAAAGCCTGCGTTGGCGAAGGTTTGCATGTCTAAGCCCAAACGGTTGGCGGCGATTTCTAAAAATTTTCCAGTACCCGCCGCACATTTGTCGTTCATGCGAAAGTCGGTGAAACTCCCATCCTCTCCCATCTTGATAACCTTGCTATCTTGTCCACCCAAATCAATCACCGTAGCGACACTGGGCTCAAAAAAGTACGCCCCTTTGGCGTGGGCTTTAATTTCACTGATCACGGGCGCTCCGTGAGAATCTTCTAACATATAACGCCCATAACCCGTGGCGACGAGCATTTTGACCTCTTTGTCCTCTAAGTATTTGCCCACGATTTTGTCTTGATTGAAGATGGTCGGGATGACTGCGCTATGCACAATCTCCCGCTCTCTGCCAATGCCAATGATTTTTGTATAGGTCGAGCCTATATCCACACCCCAAAACATTATTTATTCGCAAACGCTTGGGCTTTTTTCTTAAAGCTAATACTCTCTAAAAACGCCTCGACACGGGTTTTAATCTGCCCTGCATCTTCAGGTGAGTAGTCTGATTCGATGACCAAACATGGAATGCCTTCTTTTGCCATCGCTTCGGTGACAAGGTGGGATTCAACATTATACGTGTGGCAAAAAGAGAGCGTATAGTAGATGACACCATCGGCTTGTCTTTCTTTGTACATCTGTACAATTTTATCAATACGTCCTGTGTTAGGTGTAAAACACGCACAATCAATCTTCGAGTAACGCTCCATCAAACGCGCATAAAGTTCATCATCATTTTGCACACCCTCAATATCCACATTGTCTTTAAAGTAACGATGTCCGATACAGCTCTCTTCATTGATGACACAGCCTCCTGTATTTTCCACCGCCGTGTGAAGTTTCCAATTGGGTGGCGCAAATGGCGTACCTAAAACCATCAAACGAGGCGTATCTTTTGGGAAAACACTTACACCCTCTTTGACACGCTCTTCTAACTCATCGCAGAGTTCATTGATTTTTGTAGTGTAGCGTTCGATGTCGTCCATAAAACCCACTTGTGTAATCCACAAACAATCTTTCCCGCTAATCGGCATAATATCGGGATTTGAGCTACGAAGTTTGTCTAATCTTTGAAGGGCGGAGCGTTTGGCATTGACTTTGCGCACACCCTCTTTCATCGCCTCAAGGCTTAAAGGTTTCTCAATCACCCCTTCAATATGCTCTTTAAACTCTTCTATCTCCTCTTGCCACATTTTAAGGTCTTTCTCACGCTTCATATGTGGAATGTTCATCACATGCACGGGGTGGTGTTTGGCAAGGATTTCCCACGCTTTTTTCTTCGCTTCACAGGTCGTCTCACCGTAGATAAAATCACTAGATTGGGTATACGCACAGGTACGTTGAAGTTTAAAGCCGTGTGCGGATTTAATCAGTGGGCAAATGTTACGAGGAAGCTCGGTCTCAGCGTCCGCAATAGTGGCGTTTGAACCACCGCATAAGCCATAACACGCCCCACCAGCACCCACGACAATTTCTTCTGGTACAAAGATACAAAACGTTCCAACAGCGGGTTTTTTCTCAGCACGAAGTTGATTGATTTCAGCGATTCTCTGCCCTTGAATCTCACTCATAAACCAGTCAAAATATTCCATCGCACGAGGACGATTTGGTTGCCCTAAAAACTGCGCCTTATAGGCTTCTAAGCCCATGCCCATCATCTTTGCGTGACGCTCTACGTCCACACCAATACTTGAAAGTAAATCTTTATGTGCTTCTACGCCCATTGTTTTCCTTTGTGAAAAATATGTGCTGTGTGAGGTTTACATGTAAAGAAGTTAAGTAGAAAAGAAGAGTGCTACTTCATGTATGTCTAAGCCTTAGACCAACAGCATTTGGGGTATTGTAAACTAGTAAAGATTAAAAATAGGTAAAAAGTTTTTTACCAAATTAGGAGCAAATTTATCCGCTTACGTTTGCCCTAACACGTCTTATGTTACAATCTCGCATTATTTTTACATGTAGGATATTTTGTGGATATTTTTCAATCTGTCATTATGGGAATTGTTGAGGGGTTTACGGAGTTTTTGCCTATTTCTTCTACGGGGCATATGATTATTGTAGGCGATTGGTTAGGGTTAGAGCAAAATCATTTTGTCAAAGCCTATGAGATTATCATCCAATTTGCGGCGATTTTAGCCGTCGTTTTAAACTACAAAGAGAAGTTTTCCCCTAAAAAAATTAATCTTTGGATGAAACTTGCCGTAGCGTTTGTGCCACTAGGTGCGGTGGGATTTTTTATTTGCCAAGCAAATTAAAGCGCTCTTTAGCATTGAAATTGTCGCACTCATGTTTATCATTGGGGGTATCATCTTTTTAGCGGTTGAGAAGTTTTATAAGCCCAAAGAGCACTTTGTCGATGATGTAGAAAAAGTGAGTTACAAACAAGCGCTTTGGATTGGCATCGCTCAGATTTTTGCCCTCATTCCTGGAACTTCACGAGCAGGAGCGAGTATTATCGGGGCGATGTTAGTGGGACTCACACGCAAAGCGAGTGCAGAGTTCTCCTTTTTACTTGCCTTTCCTGTGATGTGTGCTACCACGGGCTATGACATCCTCAAACACCACAATGAACTCTTTATGAATAGTAATTTTACTGTTTTGGCGGTGGGATTTGTCGTTTCGTTTGTGGTGGCGTATGCGACGATTAAACTTTTTTTAAAATTTTTAGAGCGATTTACCTTTGTGAGCTTTGGCATTTACCGTATTCTTTTTGGCATAGCGCTTCTGCTCTATGCCTAAAAAAGTTTCGCTATTTCACTCTCCTCAATAGACTCTTTTTCAATCACTTGAATGCCTCTGGCACCAAGAGCATTTCGAAAGCCTTGCCCAAGTGTTTTTGTTAAAAAAAAGTTCACCTGATATTCTTGTAAAAGTGGGGCTAACACCAAAGGCGGTTTAGCCTCTTTCTCATGCGCGGGATTCTCAAGAAAAAGGGTTTTTACAATACGATGGTTTTCTACGTTGAAAATACAAAGGTATTTATCTTTGGTATTCAGTGATTCAAAATGGCTCGTCTCATTGCTACAAAACGCTACCACGTAACGCTCTCGTTTGACCTCTAAATGTAACCGATGCCCCCCTAAAAGTGCCAAAGCCACTTTATGCCGTGCCGTCTTAATAATACGTGCAAAGGTGGGACGAGAAACTTCCATCTTTAAGGCTGCTTCTTCTTGATACAAATCTAATAAATCCATTAAATAGAGTGCTTCTATCTCTTCTGGAATCAGTGAAATCACCTCATCGTGTTTTGCTCCTTTGGGATCAAAACGGGTAATCAGTGGCTGATACGAGGTTGCACGACGACATTTATGGCGAGACATTAAACAATCCTTTTTACATGTAATGGCTCATAATAACATAAAAGGTTTTAAATATTCTTGACATATGTTCATTTAAAGTGCTACAATTCTGAACATATGTCCAATTAAGGAGAACAAAATGATCGCAATGCCGATTAAAACAGAAAATCAAAATGGTATCCTAGCGCCCCTCTTTGGAAAAGCAAAATGGTTTGCTTTGATCGATGAGTCTGGCTCCATCCGTGTAGAAGCTAACAGCGCTGAGGGTGGGATTAAAGTAGCACGCTGGTTTGAAAGTTTGGGCGTTAAAAACCCTTATTACCAGCCATCTGGGTGAAAAGCCTTTTCATGCTCTCACCAAAGCAGGTGTCAAAATTTATTTTGCAGGCAGTGAACGCATCAGTGTTGAAGAAGCCCTTACAGCGTTTCAAGCAGGCAACTTACCTGAAATAAATGTAAGCAATTACATGGAACTTTTAGGGGAAGAGGCGCAAGGTCATAAACACGAAGGACATTGCCACCATGGCGATGAGAAGGCTTCGTTTAAAACCAAACTCAAATGCTGTGAAACCAAAGGGAAAAATCCTCTTTCTGGACATGGTCATAAACACGCACACGCTCACAACGCCTAATCACTACAAGGTGCATTGCTCTTACAAAGCATTCACCTCTTTTTCTTCATAAAAACACTTTTTAAAGATTTATCCGCTAAAGTAACACTAAATAATTATTAGTAATAAAAGTACATTGGCTTTTATGACAAAGGAGTGTGAATGTTGTTTGGAAAAAAAGAGTGTCTACTTGTCTGCTCAGCCCTTGTTTTAGCGCTTTTTACAGGATGCCAAAGCAAACCCAAAGAGACAAAGGCAGGCAAAACAGAGTTGGTATATGCCAGCACCAAAGATATTCGTAACATTAACCCGCACCTCTATGGCGGAGAGATGTCGGCTCAAAATATGGTCTTTGAATCTTTGGTGATAAACACGCCTGAGGGCGTAAAACCGTGGTTGGCTGAACGCTGGGAGATAAGCAATGATGGCAAAAGCTACACCTTTTATTTGCGCAAAGATGTCAAATTTAGTGATGGTAGCCCTTTTGATGCGACGGTGGTGAAGAAAAACATCGATGCGGTGATTGATAATCGTGCAAGACACGCATGGTTAGAGCTGGTCAATCAAATCGAAGGCAGTGAAGTCCTCGATAGCTTTACCTATAAACTTACCCTCAAAAACCCCTACTATCCTACTTTAAGCGAACTTGCGATGACACGACCCTTTCGTTTCATCGCGCCATCGTGCTTTATTGAGGGTGCAACCAAAAATGGGGTAAGTTGTTATGTGGGAACAGGTGCGTGGATTTTATCAGAACATGAGAAAAATGCACGGGCTCTTTTTAAACGAAATTCGAGCTATTGGGGTGAAAAACCAAAACTTGAGCAAGTTAAATGGAGAGTGATGCCTGATCATCAAAGTGTGTTACTTGCCCTTCAAAAAGGTGAAATCGACCTTATTTTTGGAGCAGATGGCGATATGATAGACCTTAACGCCTTTAGTGTGCTTCAAAAAGAGGGAAAATACACCACACTGCTTAGCCAACCCACCGCCTCTCGTGCCATTTTACTGAACACCAAACAGCCTATAACGGGGGAAGCAAAGGTAAGAGAAGCTCTGCAACACGCTATCAATAAAGAGATGATCGTCTCTGGCATTTTAAATCACTCAGAAAATAGCGCTAACACGCTTTTTGCTCCAACAATGCCCTATTGTGATGTGCCTCTCTCTCGCAAACTCTATGATGTTCAAAAAGCCAAAGCCTTGCTGGATGAAGCGGGTTGGATGATGGATGAGAAGCTAGGGTATCGAAGCAAAGAGGGGAAAATACTCTCTTTGCGTCTTTATTTTAATGCCAATAACGCACAAGAAAAAGCCATTAGCGAGTACATTCAAAGCAATCTTAAAGAGGTGGGCGTGGAACTTAAAATTATTGGAGAGGAGAAGCAGACCTTTTTGGATAGACAAAAAAGCGGTGACTTTGACTTACAATACGCTCTTTCGTGGGGAACACCCTACGATCCTCAATCGTTCGTCTCTTCATGGCGTATGGCAGCGCATGGCGATCATCAAGCGCAGTTAGGGTTAGAGAAAAAAGCGTGGTTAGATGCGCAAATTCAAGCTATTTTAATCGAGCCATCACACGAAAAGCGCACAAAAATGTACGCAGAGATTTTAAGCTACATTCACGATGCAAACGTTTATGTGCCACTGAGTTATGCTCGTACCAAAGCGGTATTTACACCTAAACTTAAAGGGGTGAGCTTTAATCCCTCACAGTATGAAATCCCTTTTGAAAAGATGTTTTTCGAGTAAGCAATGAGTCGTTTTTATTGTCAAGCGCCTTTTGCTCATGCTTCCTTTGCTCTTAGGGATTTCGGTGGTGAGTTTTACCCTCTCCGCCCTGAGTCCTAGTGACCCAGCAGAGGTAGCATTGCGGGTCAATGACATTACCCCAACCACAGAAGCGATTGCGCAGATGCGTGAAGAGTTAGGACTCAATGCTTCTTTACATGTAAGGTATTTTTCATGGCTTTTGGGTGTTTTAAAGGGCGATTTTGGGGTGAGTTACATTACCAAAACGCCTGTCGTGCACGAAATAGCCAACGCACTTCCCACCACCCTTCTTTTAGCGGGTATCACCTTAGGCTTGGTACTCGTTTGGGGTGCATTTTTGGGCGTAGTGTGCGCCTTATATCGCAATCGTTTTTTAGATAGAGCCATCAGAAGCGTCATTTTTTTTACGGGTGCCATTCCTAGCTTTTGGCTCGCACTACTCTTTATTGCCTTTTTTTCACTCACCTTAGATCTTTTCCCAACCGCAGGCTTAGAGGAGCGCTCAGGCATTATTTTGCCCTCATTGACTCTGTTTTTAAGCTATGTAGCGACGTACATGCGACTGATGCGAAGTAACATGTTGCAAAATGAACATGCCCCTTATATCTTTTATGCAAGGGCTAGAGGACTGAGTGAAATAAGGATTATAAAACATCGTATTATCAATGCTTTGCACCCTTTTGTGATTGCCCTTGGCATGTCTATTCCAAAATTAATCGCAGGGACGGTGGTTATTGAAACTATTTTTGCTTTGCCAGGAGTTGGACGGTTGTGTGTGAGTGCAATCTTTAGCCGTGATTATCCCATGATTCAAGGCTATGTCTTTTTAATGGCGCTTTTGTTTTTGCTCTTTAATCTCCTAGCCGATGTAAGTGTGAAGCTCATAGACCCTCGTCTAAGAGGTGAGCTGTGAGTGGAGTTTATGCTAAATTGGTGCGTGACCCTTTGGCGATCGCCTCACTTGGTGTCATTGTTGGAATGATTCTTTTAGGCATTTTTGCGCCATGGATTGCTCCGCATGATCCCATCGCAACCAACCTTGCTCTCAAATTTGCTCCATGGGGTGGAGCGTTTCCACTGGGGAGTGATCATTGGGGCGGTGTATTGCCTCGCGTCTTCTTTTTGGCATTCGTACCACGCTTTTTTTAGCACTGTTTGCTATGAGTATGACACTGATTTTGGGAGTCATCTTAGGCATTTTGGCTGGATTTTTTCGCAAAGCCGAAGGGGTAATTTTGCGTGGGTGTGACGTGATGCTCTCCTTTCCTAGTGAGCTGATGATCTTAGCAATTGTAGGGATGTTGGGAGCTGGCATGGGCAATCTTATCTTAGCCAATGTCATCGCCAAAGTGGCATGGTACACCCGCATGATTTATTCGTTTGTGTTGGTGCATCGTGAGCAAAACTACATTGCCTTTGCCAAAGCCACAGGCGTTGCTCCGCTTCGCATTTTAAAAACGCACATTTTACCCTCCATTTTCGATGACATCGTGATGTTAGCCACGCTGGATGCGGGGTGGGTCATTATGAGTATTTCCGCACTCTCTTTTTTAGGACTAGGCGTGCAAGCGCCCACGCCTGAATGGGGGATGATGCTCAGTGAAGCCAAAAATGTAATGAGTGTTTACCCCTTGCAAATGCTCCCCTCAGGGGTGGCGATTTTGGTGGTGGTTTTAGCGTTTAATTTTTTAGGAGATAGCATTCGTGACGCACGAGATGACAGAAAAATATCTATATCATAATCAGGAATATCCATGTTACATGTAAAAACCATCTCGTATGAGAGAGTGACGCAAAAAACTTTTACCAAAGCCAATGCGTTTATTTGGGAGCAGTGTCAATTGCACTATGGCGATAAAATTATGCCAGAGCGTTATGAGGTGCTTAAAAAACGCATTGAAGTGGAGATGAGTCGCCCTGAGTGCTGTGCCATTTTTATCGCTCTCAATGAAAAAGATGAGGTCGTAGGCGTGATTGCACTGAGCGATTATGACGATAGAATTGAGAGCATTCAAGGGCGTTATCGCACAGGGCAAACGGCGGAGATGAGTCTCTGTTACGTCCATGAAGCGTATCGACGCTGTGGCATTGGGGTACGTCTTTTTTGAGCTTGCCACAGCGTTTGCCAAAGAGAAGGGGTATGAGATGCTTTACTTGCATACCCACTACTTTTTACCAGGTGGTTTTTTGTTTTGGAGTGCGATGGGGTTTGCCATTACCCTAGATGAGGGTGGGGTGTGGCAAACGGTGCATATGGAGCGTTTGGTGGAGCAAGAAGCACGCTCATACGCCTAACTCTTTTTTACATGTAAGCCTAGCGCAACAGGTCTAGGCTGGGTTTATATTCACTCGTTTGAATCTTAAAAAGAGCAAGAATGGTATGAAAAAGATGGTCATGTGAGAGTGCCTCTTTGGCCTTTACATGTAAAGATTTTTCTTTCTCTTTATCGCTAAAATAAAACAGAGCTGGGACATGTTTTTGCTCACTGGGTGCTATCATGTAAGGAAGTCCATGAAGGTAGATACCATTTTCCCCGAGTGATTCACCGTGATCTGAGGCGTAAATCAGCGCTGTTTCGTATTTGTCTTCATTCTTTTTTAAGAGTGCAATCGCTTGGTTAATCACATAATCGGTGTATAAAATGGTGTTATCATACGTATTGACAATCTCTTCTTGCGTGCATTTTTCCAAATCTTGCGTATCGCACGTTGGTGTAAACTTTTTAAACGCTTCTGGGTAACGCTGAAAATAAGTAGGGCCGTGGCTTCCCTCTTGATGCAAGACGATAAAGGTATCTTCATAGGTTTTATCCACATTCTCTTGAAAATCTTTGAGTAAAACCTCATCAAACTGAACACCCTTATAGTAGAGGGCATCACTGACACGTTTGGCGATATTTTTATCTTTTCCTGAGTTGTTATCTCTCCAAATGACCCTTACGCCTGTTTTCATCAACACATCCACAAGGTTTTCGTACTGCTCTTTGTCGCTCTCCCACGCCTTGCGCTCAAATTTTGAGAACATGCACGGCAGTGAAATAGCCGTTGCGGTTCCACATGAACTCATGTTAGAGAGATAGACGATATCCTCTCTTTTTCCTAGCAGAGGATTGGTTGGTTTTTCATACCCGCCCAATGAAAAGTTTTTTGCCCGTGCTGTCTCACCCACGACAAAGACGACTAGCTTTTTTTTTCGCCTCATCTGGTTTTTTTCGCATCATTTGCGATGGTTTGAAAGATGGGTTTTGGTTTTATACTCGCATAAGCCAATTTTGAAGCCGATGCAATCGGAAAGAAAGGGTTGAGGTACATTTTGAGCTCTTTGTGGTTTCTAAAAAAAGAGCTATACGATTTGCTTAATGCCATGTAAACGCCACCAATGAGCACAAAACTGACCATTGCCACTAACGCTTTTTGAACCAACTCTACTTTATAGGCTCGAAAATGAATACGCACACGAAAAAGCATCCAATAGGCACAAAAGAGCGCCAATCCAAGGTACAAAAAGAGTTTAGGCGTTAAAAGTCCCAACGCCTCTTCTGTATCGGTTTGAAGGACATTGATGAGCATATCTTTATCAATCACCGTACCAAATGAGTCGATAAAATAACTGCTTAAAAGGCTAATGACCACCAAAAGCGCTACTGCGATGCGAAAGCTCATGCGATGCGTGAGGAGCAAGAGGAGGTTTAAAGCAAAAATATACAAAAGCACCATCACAAAAGGTGCGCTAAACGCAATGATGTAATTTTGTTCCGCCAAACGCAAAAGTCATAAAGCTTTGTAAAAAAAAGTGACATTAAACAGTGCACTTAACGCAAGCGCTAATAAAAAAATAATTTTTTGGGTTTTAAAATGGATGAGTATCGCTCCCATAATCTAGAATCCTTTTTATATTGGACTTCTTGCATAACCCTTGAAAAGATAAAGAGTTTGTTTAGAGTGCGTTAATTTTTAAAACTCAAAATTGAGTCATAGCCAAAGCTATGGCGATGTTTTTAGTTTTAAAAAGTGATGTGCTATAAGCGATACTCT
>JAJOKG010000057.1 GCA_021206415.1 Sulfurospirillum sp.
CCTGTGCCAATGTGAACGGGACTGAGTGTTGTTAGCTTTAGTTTATAGGTTATTAACTCTTTCATAAAAGCTCCTTTATAGGCAGTGCGATGGCATAACCTTGGTGCACAATATCGCTATGAGTGGAGTGTCCCAAAATCGCTTTTCCTACAAACAAGCTTTGCAAAGGCTGGGCAAAGCGTATAACACTTGCCGTATCTGCTAGCAAAAGAGGTTTTTTGAAAGGATTTTGATGGGCTCTATCTCCCCCTTTTTGCCAAAACGCGTAAAGGGTTCATAGTAAAGTTTTTCGCACACTAAACCTTCAGGGCAAAAAGGGCTAAGAGCCATCACGGTTGTTGTACTCTTTCCAACATCAACCGCTTCAAAGCTTACAAAGGCAAACCTTCCTTTCCCAATAGTCGTATCTTTGCCGTAGCCGTGGTTACGTAAAAAATCAAAAACATGGCTTAGCACATCTAGAGCAAATCGTTCCTCATCGATAAGACAATAAACATCCTTAGGCTCTATATGCATCTCATCTACCCCATAAGGAGAAAATGCTCCCGAGTCGTCGGTGCTAAATGTTTTATAATTAATCGAATTACGCATCACGGTAAACGTTTTGTCTTTGGTTACTTCTATAGCATTTGAAAAATTGCCGTGTTGCAAATCTTCTAAACGAAGCCAATTTTTCTTACGATTGGCTTTTTTTTCATCAGGGTTTTCCCCAAGAAAAGCACGAGGGAGTTTTGGTTTAGGCAAGTAGCCACTCGCAAAACCATCACTAACCACCAAAAAAGGAGATGTTTCATAATCAAAGAGCAATTCTTTGAGTTTTTCTTCTCCCAAAAGATGCCGAATGCTCCAACACATTTGTCCAAACAGCGTATCGCCTTTAAGCGGTGTTGCAAAGTTTGATTCTGGAATGAGCGTTGTTTTATAGAGTTTTCATGGCTTAGCCTGCAAAATGAAATTTTACTCTTCCATACCCGCGACTTCCGCTACCACCTAAATAATCTGCCTCTAAAAGCTCTATCCCTTTTTGAACCATAGCCATTAACGCCTCTTCATCGTCATCGTCTAAAATTTTAACTCTGATATCAAAATCAAATTTGACACCTGAGGGAACGCGCTCTGTTTGACGAGGGTTTGAAGCCATTCCACTTTTTCTATCAATGGTATTTTCATATTTTGCTTCGGAGAGTTCCATCTTTTCACTATCAACACTGAGTTTACAGTCACTGACACTTATGCGCGTAAAGCCGTATTCCCCTTTATTTTTAGCGTTACTGTCTCCAAAAAGTTTAATAAGATTGATAGCATTTAGCTTATCGTTTGGATCTAAGATTTTATCTAATTTGTCTGAACCAAAAGGTTTGCCTTCAAAAGGAGCGACGAGTTTTCCGTGCCATTCAAGTAAACTTCTCATTTTTCCCTTAATGCTACTTCCTGGGATATAAGGAAACCCTGTGTTAGAATCTTTAATAATAGGATTGTCGATGCCACCAATTTTCATAACATCATCACCCCCACCAATGTGCAAGCCTGTCAATATTTCAATGTGTCCATTTAGTTTATTAATTTCATCTTCTTCTCCTTTTTTAGCAAAACCTATAACGGCCTCAAAAAATAGTTTAAACACATTGAGTTGGTTTTGTCGTGATCTGATTGACACATTCATTGATCATTTCAACAAACTCCCTACTAGCAACTTTGCGCTCTTGAGCATAATTTACTTTGGAATTAAGCATCTTTACAAAAGGCAAAACTTCATTCCAAACCTCATTCTCAGCTCTTTGATTGAGTTCTAAAACATATTCATAAAAGTTTCGAATTTGCGTAGACTTTGTGCCAACTATTTTCCCCGCCCAAGTGTTCAGCTGTTTTGTTAAAAAGTTCAGCATCTTTTATGTAATCCAATACTATTGCCATTTTAATCTCTCCTTTTGTATATGTATTCGCTTAATGCCATTTTTAACTCTTGGGGATACTTTTCTAGAACTTGATCTGTCAATGCTAAAAGCCTTAAGGCATCTTTTGATTTTGCTTCATTGCTGCCAACTTTTTCCAATATGTTTCGAGCGAACGAGTAGCTAACGTTTTGATTTCCACATGCACATGGTTGGTTCTATATCCCCTTTTTTTAACCTCTTTGCTCATATGAATAAATTTTAACAAACGATATAAAAAGGCGGTATTAGCTCATAAGTATCTTGGTTAAATCGTTCAAATTCTTCCATAAGGTATAGCGCGTTGTTTTCATCCAAATAGGAATGCCACTTAACACACTCACCAAACATACTAATGGCGTCTTTCCCTTCTAACCCTTTTGCTTTTTCCAATCCCTCTTCAGCCATATGAGCTACGAATTTATAGGCTTATTGGGTTTAGTAAGCACCAAACCCATAGATAAGCTCAACCCACTTCCACCGGAAAACTCCATAAATTTTTCTCTTAACGCCTTAGCAAAATCAATCACTTCATCCCAAGCACCTAACACAAAGATATCATCGCCTCCAGCAAAAACCGTGTAGATGTTTTTCTCTTTCATAAGTTCACTGGCATAGACGCTAAAGAAATAGTCCACCATTCGGCTAAAGAAATTAAACCGTGCAAACGAATTTGTAACGCTTGATGTTTTGATAAAATTGCCCATACCATCCACATCGCCTTTGAGGCTCATGATAGCTTTGATGCCGACATTATTTTCTTTGCCACCACAACTGTTATTTGCCAAATCTTCAAACGTAGCGACCTGCTCTTTCTCTTTTTTAACATAGCTCGCTAATTCCCATTTTGCATAACCTCTAAATATTTCATCATTGGCAATATCAAAAATAGCGATATCGTTGTTTTCATAGACGTGTGGTTCATAGGAAAATGAGACATGGAAATCACCGAAAATAGGCATCTGTCCTATTGTTTTTAGAGAATAATTAAAAAAGTTATCTTTAGCTATGTTTTTCGCCCAGGGTTACAAAGGTACTGCATTCATCACAATAGTCATTGTGTTTTTTTCGCTTGCTACACAAAGGGCAGAGTGTTTCATTGTCGATATCGTCATCATAATGCATTATGGGAGCTACATGTAAAAGA
>JAJOKG010000019.1 GCA_021206415.1 Sulfurospirillum sp.
GGCAGTCGTTTTTACAAAGGAAGACGAACCGAACTTTCTAAAAGTCGTTTTTTAAAAGAATCAGGGTCTGTGAGGGGAGTTTGATTTTGGAAAAAACAACTTCTTTTAAAAAGGAGACTTGGTGAAGCACAAAATTTTTGGTATTGGTCGTGTGACTGAAGTGAGTAAGGTGGGCAGGGAGTTTAAATTGCAAATTAATTTTAGTGGCACGAAGCGAGATATTTTAGCTTCATTTGTGGAGAAAATTTAGTGGACAATCGCCTTTTTGTTGCCTATAAACCCGCAGGAATAGTCTGCAATCATTTTTTAAGTCGCATTAAACGACGTTATGGTGTGAAAAAAGCTGGGTTTTCAGGTACGCTTGATCCTTTTGCGCAAGGTGTTTTAATTGTAGCCTTTGGTCAGTTTACCAAACTGTTTCGTTTTTTAAAAAAAGCCCCCAAAACCTACCGTGCTACCTTATGGATAGGTGCTTCTAGCCCTACGTTAGATATCGAAAAAATTGATCATGTTGAAGAGATGATGCCTTTTCATCCTGATTCGATTGCTATTGCGCTTCAAAGTATGGTGGGCGATATAAGCTATTTACCGCCTAAATATTCGGCTAAAAAAATAGAGGGTAAACGAGCGTATGATTTAGCACGAAGTGAACAAGACTTTGAGATGAAAGCTATCACAAGCCATGTGTATGATTGTCATTTAGTGCATTATGCTCATCCTTTTGTAACCTTTGAAACTACCATTCAGAGGGTGGATATGTGCGAAGTATGGGTGCTTTAATAGCTCAAAAATTGGGGTTTAGTGGTTCTTTAAGTGCTTTACATCGTTTAAATGAGGGTGCTTTTATGTATGAAAACGAAAAAGCGCTCAATCCTTTGGAGTATCTTGATTTAGATAGCAATACTTACTGTGGCGATATGAGTGATATATTGCTTGGGCGAAAATTGCAGGTAGAAAATTTTGAAAAACAAGAAGAGGGTATTTATTACATTCTCAATGATGAGATGCTCAGTATTGTGCAACTTAGTGCAGATGGAGTAGAATACCTTTTAAATTCATTATCGCTAAAGGCGTAACATGTTAATACTAACACGAAAAATAGGTGAGGGTGTTATTTTGAATGATAATATCACCGTGCGGGTGATCGATATCTCTAAGGGGCTGGTCAAATTAGGATTTGACGCACCTAAAGAGATGATGATTTTGCGTGAAGAGTTAGCGCAAGCGATTAAGGAGAGTAATATTGAAGCGAGTCGCAGTGTTGCTTCAGATGCACTGTTAGATTTGAGTAAGAAGCTTTTTTAATGCAGTACCGCGCACATGCTAAAGTCAATATTTTTCTTAAAATTGTAGGGACAAGGGGAAATTACCATACCTTGATTTCTCGTTTTATGCGCGTTTCTGATCTTTTTGATACCCTCTCTTTTGTGCCAAAAACTTCTTCTGCGCCTTTTGAGTTAGTGGGTGATTTTAACTGCTCACTTGAGCACAATACCGTTTATAAAATTTTTCAAACGCTTCAGCGTCATGGTTTTGCCAAAGACGTTGAAGCAATAATGAAAGAGTATGCTTTACATGTAAAGAAGGTGATTCCCCAAGGAGCAGGTCTTGGTGGAGGAAGCAGTGATGCTGCCACGTTTTTACATATGCTCAATGATGTGGGAAATTTGAACCTGAGTGTGCAAGAGAAGATGGAGCTAGGAAGTAGGGTCGGTGCAGATGTTGCCTTTTTTGCCTCAGGGTATGAGAGTGCCAATGTTAGTGGTATTGGTGAAGTGGTTGAAAAGTGTGACGAAGCCGCTTTAGATTTAGAGGTTTTTACGCCTCCTCTTGCTTGTGAGACAGCTCGTGTTTACAAGATGTATAGGGAATATTTTTTGCAATCGATGAATATTCCTTTGGCACAGGTCATGGTTGACATGAAAAGTGAAGCTTTGCTCAAAGCTCATGGGAAAGAAGCACTGAATGATTTGTATCTGGCGTGTTTAAAAGCGTATCCTGTCTTAGCGTCGTACGCCAAAGAAAGATGGTTTTTTAGTGGCAGTGGGAGTAGTTTTTTTAGAATGAAAGAGAAGGTAGAGTAGAATGGGTGAAGCGGTTGCACGCAATAAAAAAGCGTTTCATGATTATGAAATTTTAGAGAAATTAGAAGCGGGTATTGTCCTTCAAGGCAGTGAAGTTAAAGCGATTCGTCAAGGCAGAGTCAATCTTAAAGATTCGTTTGTAAAGATTATTAAAGGGGAGGCGTTTTTACTGAATGCGCATATTTCGCATCTCTCAACCGCCAATCTCAATTTTGCTCCCAATGAAAGAGCACCTCGAAAATTGCTTTTACATGTAAAACAATTACGTAAATGGGATATGAAAGTGGCCAAAGATGGCTTGACCATTGTTCCTCTTGCAATTTATTTTAATGCCAAAAACCTTGCTAAAATGGAAATTGCACTCGCTCGTGGTAAAAATGAACATGATAAACGAGAGAGTTTAAAAGAAAAAGATGCACGACGAGAGGCACAAACAGCCATGAAAAAATCATGCATACAAAGAGTAGTTTACAGATTATTTATCTAAAAAAAGTAGAATAAGCCAAAAAATATGAGGGATACAATGAAAAAATATATTGGTTTTATGGTCGTTTTGATAGGACTACTGTTTATCGGTTGTAGTTCTGAGCCTAAAAATGAAGCCATAAGTGTTGTGAAAGAGACCTATAAAGAGGGTGAAAAGGTTGAGCTTAAAAGCGTGGCTGGTGCTAAATTAACCTTAGTGCGTAAAAATGGTGGGTTTGTTATCGAAGAGGATGAAGGTAAGATTATTTTAATTGATATTTTTGGCACGTTTTTGTGCACCATGTCAAGAGGAAGCCCCTTCCTTAATGGATTTTCAGCTTCAAAACAGTGATGATGTCATGCTTATTGGTCTTAATTTTCTTGAAGAAGTCAGTGATGAGTATGTGATTGAAAATTTTGCAGCAAAATACAATGCGTATTATTTCATTAGTAATTCACCTAAAAATAAAAAAGTTGTCGAGACAATTTTACAAGATATCGCGTATAAACA
>JAJOKG010000145.1 GCA_021206415.1 Sulfurospirillum sp.
TTAGTTGATTTTGGTGCCTCAAAAGCAGCCAGCTCGCTTAGAAGGCTCAAAAATTTTTATGAAAAATTTTCTCTCTCGCTATAAAATTCCAACCGCAAAATTTATTGAAACCAGTGACGCCCAAAAAGCCAATGCGTTTATTGAAACACTTGTCTTCCCATCGTAGTAAAAAGCGGATGGATTGTGTGCTGGTAAGGGCGTTATTATTGCACAGAGTAAAGAAGAAGCCAAAGAGGCTGTGGCTGATATGCTCAGTGGAAAAAGCTTTGGTGATGCAGGATTGGGTGTGGTGGTTGAAGAGTTTTTGGATGGATATGAACTCTCCTTATTTGTTGTCTGTGATGGCATTGATTATAAAATTCTTCCTGCTGCTCAGGATCACAAACGTTTAAAAGATAATGATATAGGACCTAATACGGGAGGTATGGGTGCGTATGCTCCAACGCCACTTATTGATGATGAACTTTATAAAAAAGTGGAAGAACGTGTGGTAAAACCAACGCTTATAGGGATGCAAAAAGAGGGTGCTCCTTTTGAAGGTGTTTTATTTATTGGGTTGATGATTGTGAAAAATGAGCCGATTGTTTTGGAGTATAACGTTCGTTTTGGTGACCCTGAGTGTGAAATTTTGATGCCTCTTTTAAAAACGCCTGCCAGTGAGCTTTTCTATAAGGCAGCTACGCAAAATCTTAAAAATTTAACAATTGAGTTTTACGATAAATATGCTATTGCTGTCGTGATGGCAAGTGAAAATTATCCTTATGGTAACTCGAAACCTGCTGAGATTATTATTGATAAAAATGTTCTTGATGGCTTAGAAAATACCCATATTTCCTATGCGGGTGTGAGCTTAGAGGATGGTAAACTGTATGCGACAGGTGGACGAGTCCTTTTATGCATTGGTGTAGGCGAGAGCATTCAAGAAGCTAGAGAAAGAGCTTATTTATTATGTGGGCAAGTTCATTTTGCAGGTAAACACTTTAGAAGTGATATCGCATATCAGGCACTTAAATATGACAAATGAAGAGTTAATTGAGAAGTTTGAACGTGAAAATATTACGTTAGCCACACTTTCAAAGCGTGGTTTTGCGTATGCTATTGATGAGATTTTAATTTCAGTCTTATTTGCTTTTATTTATATTGATCATATTCCTGAAAATACAACGACAGAAGAGATGATAGGAATCATCAATGGACTTTTTGCTTATGTTGTCTTATTAAAAGTTATTTATCAACCTTTTTTGTATGGATGTATGGTGCGACACTGGGTCGTATTGCTATGAAAATTAGAGTTATTTCAACAGAAGATTTAGAAAAGCCTTCATTTCTTCTATCTTTAAGTCGCGCATCGTTTAGAATTATTAGTGAGTCTATTTTTTATCTAGGTTTTGTATGGGCTGCACTAAATCCAAAAAGAGAGACATGGCATGATAGAGTTGCCAATACGCTGGTGGTCAATGCAAATTAAAGTATTTTTCTTAATGGTGCTTTCTCTAGGAAGTTTATGGGCAGTTGAACCTGCCCAAGATGTTGAAGTATTAGCCCAAACGGTCACAAAAGAGGGCACGCTTGTGCATGCCGTTGGCAATGTGGTTTTATACAGCCCAAAATACCTAATTACTGCTGATGAAGCTTATTATGACTATGAGAGCGGTGATTTAGAGCTTTTTGGTAATATTACAACCCTAGAAGGGGTAAAGTATGCTTCAAGAAGTGGCCATACGAAACTGAATCTAAATACCGATAAAGGTATTTCTGATCCTCTTTTCTTTTTTTGATGAAGCGTCTAACGTTTGGATAAAATGTGAAAATGCTATTTTAAATCCCGAAACATATGTGACTCAAAAAGCCATCGTTTCAAGTTGTAATACACAAGATCCAGATTGGAAGATTGCTTTTACAAGTGGAGAGTTTAATAAAGAGAGCAAATGGTTACATATTTATAATCCTGTGTTTTATGCCAATGATGTTCCTATCCTCTATTTACCTTATTTTGCTTTTTCAACAGATACAACACGTCGAACAGGTCTTTTACCCCCAGAAATTGGCGTGGGTGGATCTGAGGGCTTTTATTATATGCAACCCATTTATTTTGCACCTGCAGAAAACTGGGATTTAGAGTTGCGTCCACAAATACGAACGGAGCGAGGCGAAGGAATTCATGCAACCTACCGTTTTGTAGATTCTCCTTACTCCTCAGGTGAAATTACCACAGGTTATTTTAAAGAGCATAGCGATTACGCTAAAGAAAAAGAATTAAGTAACGATGCCCATTATGGCTTACGTGTTGCGTATGATAGAAGTGCTTTATTAAGCACTAAGTACAGTGGTATAGAAGATGGACTCTGGGTCGATATTAATTACCTCAATGACATTGACTATTACAACACCATCGATGCAGATTCTTCAGCCTCTGATAAATTAGTGACATCACGGATTAATTATTATGTCAAAAAAGATGAAGACTATTTTGGTATTTATGCAAAAAATTATATTGATACGTATGCTAAATCTCAATACGGTACAATGATGGAACATTGCAAGAGTTGCCAACACTCCATTATCACCATTTCTCCAATCCATTCTTGCTAGATAATCTTTTTTATTCTGTGGATTATAAAGCCAAAAACTATACCCGTCAAGAAGGTGTTACAGCATTTCAAAATGAGGTTCGCACACCTATTAGCCTCTATTTTTCAGTGCTTGAAGATTTTTTACATGTAAATGTTTCAGAAAATGTTTATATGACACAGGTTTCCTACGGCAATGATTCTAATGATGGAAGTTCTGGGCAATATTTTAATAACTATCATACCATTCTGCTTATACCGATCTCTCCAAAGGGTATGATGATTTTTTTCATACTATGCATATAGGTCTGGAACACACCGTTCCTAGCTATGATAAAAAAAATGGACATGGAGTTACACTGTAAATCCTACTAGTGATGATCCCCTTATCCCTTTAGAATTTGAAGAAAAAAAATACAGCCTTTAAATTTAAACAAGTTTTTTTTACAATGATTAGGAGTGGACTGGAGAAAAAAA
>JAJOKG010000017.1:0-5544 GCA_021206415.1 Sulfurospirillum sp.
CAAACCTGTCTTAATATCGGTCATGGTCAGTTGAAACGAGTAATCCACACGTTTATCGCCTGAGCCAATTTTGGTATCTCTTTGAATCACTTTACCTGAGAGTGAATAATCAGGCGCTATCATCTGTCCCTCAGCTGCAACGGTTTTTTGGTTAAACTCTTTGCTGTTTCTAAGCTCTCGTGCTTGATAACTCATCGCATCCTCAGGGCCACCCGCACGAACGGCTGTGGTGGTAATAAACTTACCCTTACCATTTTGAAGCAACTCAATACGAATTTTTTTAGTCAGCAAGTCAGTATCGAAGCGTTGCATCGTATCGTTGATAACGGTTGAAATAGCCACCACATACTGTTTGCCATCGTTTTTCATAAGGTATGGATTTTTCAGCATACTTTGAACCGCTTCAACCACCGCTTTTTCAATGTCCGCATCATCAATGCCTAAAGAGACCGCCTCATTGCTTTGCACATCGGTGGGTTTAACATAGGTAGCTTGTCTTGCACATCCGCTTAAAAGCAGTGTGCCTAGTAGAAGTGCTGTGAAACTCTTTTTAACTAACATTTTTTATCCTTTTAATTTGAGTTGGGTGTTGTAGAATCAGTCGTCGCTGACTCCTCTTTTTCAATGAACAGCACATAACTGCTCACCTCAGCAATAGGCGCTACCGCATCAATGATGTGTGTGCGACCTGCTTTAAGCTCTGCTTTTTGCCAGCGATTCAAACGTGAATCAATCACAAAACCCTGCCCATCTTTCCACTCCACTTTATACAGGAACGTTTGAGGGAAAGAGGAGAGATTGCGCACGCTAAATTGCACCTCTTTGTTTTCATTGAGCCATCGCTCACCTTTGGTAATTTCAAAGGTATCGCAAAAGTTTTGAGCGATAGAGACATTTTCAGGTAATACGCACATTTTGGGTGCGCAACCACTTAAAAGAGCTGCGACAAACGCAACACTTAGGGCTTTAGAAAGCAACTTTGTCATAATAAACGCCTCCTTGGGTATTGTAGGTTCTCACCACGTAAATATAATTTTTACTCACATCCACACTATCCGATACAAGCAATCTGCCTTGTGCATCATAAATTTCTAACACACCCTTGCTAAGCGGGACTTTAAGCGCACTAAAGTTTTTAGGCAAACTCTGCCAGCTTCGCACATCCGCGTTGTTTTTAAGCACTCCCACTAAACCTACACCTACTTGCGCTAAAACATTGCCCTTATCAGCGGCAATTTTTTGCAACACCAAATCGGTGGTCGTACGCATAATGGCTCTGGTTAAAATCGCAGGAAAACGCTTTTCAAACTCACTGGCAATCACGCCATCCATAGAGGCGATTTTAAAGGTAGAGCTTTTAAAATCCCCATTGAGCACGTTGATGTAAGGCACTTCATCTAAAACGGGCTCGAGGGTTGGAAGGGCTAAACTTGGCATATAGACTTGCCAATGGTTGTTGTGACGAATGGGAATAGGAAGCGCTATCTTCCAATCTTTCTTCTTACTCGCATACCCACTCTCATAAATCACATGCGCATACGTTTTAGCATCAACCTTACCAGAAAGCGCATTGAGACAGACTTGTAAATCATGCTCAATCAGTGGGTTTTTCGTCATACCATAGGCTTCTTTAAGCAAATCAACCGCCTTTTGATAATCCTTCATTTTTAAAAAATAAAGCCCCGCCATGTAATTGACAAAAGGGTTATTAAAGTTAGGATACTTCTCATACGCATCTAAAAACTTGTAGTTTTGTGCAATAATCGAATCGGCCTCTTTGCTCTGCCCTACGGTAATGTTTTTTTGCTGATTTTGCGCTTTCTCTTCTGCTATTTTTTTCTCTTGAATGGCTATCTCTTTTTCAAAATACTCTTGTGCCATTCTTTGACGCTCTAATGCCCTATTAAACTCCACTCTGGCGTTTGCGTGGTCATTTAAGAGCATAAAGTTCATCGCCTTGTAGGTGTTGGTCATCACCTTATCATACGTCATGCCTTCATAATCCATAATCGTATCGTTAATGAGCACCGCACCCACATTTTGAGCGGCACTGCCTACTAAAAGCTGTTCATCGTACTTTTTAAAGGCGCTATCGACACTATCAAAGGTTTGAATGGAAGCGTTGTACTCTTTTTGCATCCTAAGTGCCGTGGCTTCTTGCAGTGACCATAAGATGTCATTAGAAACCCCTTTTGAGACCTCTTTTGCCCCTTTAAAATCGCCTGCTCTAAACTTTGCTTCGTATTGTGGAAGCATCTGTGCTGTGGTGGCACATCCCACAAACAACCACGATAGCGCTATTGCCGATACACTTAATTTAATGTGACTTTTCCACTGCATTCACACCTCCTACTCCTATTTTTGTGAAGAACTGTATAAAATTAATGCTTAATAAATGTGATATGTGATTATTTTACATGTAAGTCCTCATAATCTCACACTTTTTTGTTACAATGCACTCTTTCAATCTTTTTCAATCCATTAAAGAGATGCTATGAGCGATATGATTTATGTTTACCGAATCAATACAGGTTCGTGTAATGGGTGTGATGTTGAAATTTTAGCGAGTGTTTTGGTTCCAAAGTTTGGTTTTAATACATTAGGTTGCACCTATACGAATGACCCAACCCTTGCAAATATCATCCTTGTTACTGGCTCCATTACAGCGCGTTCTAAACCCTACCTTGAAAAAATACTTACCCAATTACCCAAAGAAAAAATTGTTGTAGCCTTAGGCATTTGTCCGATTAGCGGTGGCGTTTTTCGTGATAGCTATGCGATTGTTGGGCCACTGGATCGTTTTGTCAATGTCGATGTCAATATTGCAGGCTGTCCGCCTTCTCCCAAAGAGATAGCTAAAGGACTTGCGCAAGCATGTGAGCTTTGGAGGGAGAAATGCCATGAAAATTAAATTTGACAATACTTTATGTGTGCTCTGCCACACCTGTGAATTTGTCTGCCCAGCTAATGCCATTTGCATTGAATCTAGTAATGAACAAAGTGCTTTATATACCTTCACCCTTTGGCATAATAGCTGTACGCTCTGTGGTAACTGTACCTATTATTGTCCCTCAGGTGCGCTTATGTTATCTCATGAAGAAAACGCCATTAATACGCAAGAACACAAATACACCCACGCCATCCATGCAAACGTTTCTCTTACAACCTGTTCTTCGTGTGGTGAGACAATGCTCGCACTGCCTCATACTTTTCTTGCCAAAGCCTTTGGGAGCACGTCTGCCTCCTTAGAAGAACACTTTCGCCTCTGCCCAACGTGCAGACGCACCCATACCTTTTCACAACGAGTCTTAAACCCATGAAACACCTACAATCTAACCTCACCCACCTTGCCAACACCCTTGGCATTCCAACCTCCTTTGAGATTTCCAACGATGCGTTGTGGGCTTCTATAGAAGATACCAACGCTTTAGAGGAGTTTGCCAAAGGCTTACACACCATGCACGCAAGGGTGTGCATGATAACCTGTGCTCGTGTGGATAAAGGGCATGACATTCTCTATCATTTTGACATTCAAGGGGTACTGTTTAATTTAAAATTGCACCTCAAAACGCCCCATCTTCCCTCCATTACGCCGTTATTTGAGAGTGCGAATTGGGCGGAGAGAGAACTCAGTGAGCTTTATGGCATTGCTTTAGAAAATCATCCTAATCCTGCTAAACTCTTCATTGATGAGAGCATAAAAGAGGCTATTTATGAGGCGTATGTTCCTCTTTCTTCAGCGATGAGTGGTGAGGTTTCTCGCCACTTATGGGAAAAGGTAAAAATGGCACAAGGAGAAAACAATGGCTGATTCAAAATGCATTTTAGGACCGTTTGATGTCGCCCTTGAAGAGCCTGTCTATTTTAACATCACCCCCAATGCGGATGGAAAAACCATTCAAAGCGTTGAGATGATCAATGGCTTTGTCCACCGTGGGATGGAGTCGATTGTGCTTAAAAGAAACTTTTTACAAAATCTCATTATCACGGAAAAGGTGTGCGGACTTTGCTCCAATAACCACCCGTTTACCTACTGCATGGCAGTGGAAAAACTCTCGCACATCACCATTCCTAGGCGTGCTGCTTATTTACGGGTGATTGCCGATGAAACCAAACGGGTGGCAAGCCATCTTTTCAACGTCGCCATGCTTGCACACCTGCTTAAACGCCATAGCTTAATGGGTTCTTTGTTAGAAGCAAGAGAGCATTTTCAAGATATTAAAGAGCAGATTTGGGGCAATCGTATGGATCTCAGTGCCAACGTCATTGGCGGGGTCAAATACGACTTAAATCCTGAAAAAATAGCGTTTATGAAAGAAAAAATGGCATTAACAAAACACGGCGTTGAGGAGATAGTCAAACTCTTTGAAACCGATGAAAGCCTCAAAAAGCGCATTCAAGGTGTGGGTGTTTTACCGCACGAAAAAGCACTGAGCCTTGGTGTCGTAGGCCCTGTCGCACGAGCCAGCGGGGTCAATAACGATGTACGCTTTTGCGCTCCTTACGCTGTTTATGATGCGCTTAGCTTTAAGGTCATCACCCGAAATGAAGGCGATGTTTACGCAAGGGCGATGGTGAGGCTTTATGAAATTTTTGAATCGATGAGCCTTTTAGAACAAGCCTTTAACTCCTTACCCAAGGGAGAAATCGCTTTACATGTAAAGAGTGTGGTGCAAAAAGGCGAAGCTACCTCTCGCAGTGAAGCACCCAGAGGAGAGCTGATGTATTACCTTAAAAGCAATGGCACGCAAAAGCCTGAGCGCATGAAGTGGCGAGTGCCCAGTTATATGAATTGGGAAGCCTTAAAAGTGATGCTTAAAGGCAATGCCATCGAAGATATCGCACTCATTTTCAATAGCATTGACCCTTGTATTTCGTGCAGTGAGCGTTGAGTATGCGCCATCAATTTATTATCACACAAACCGATGCCTGTATTGGCTGTTTAAGTTGCGAATTAGCCTGTGCAGCGGCACATGCCAACATCTCTTTTGAAGAGGCGTACACGACGTTGTTGCCTCTTCTTTCACGGAACCGTGTCATTCAACATCATGGCAAAATGGCACCGCTTCAGTGTATGCACTGTGAAACGCCCTCCTGTATGGCGATTTGTCCGCATGGTGTCATTTCATTGGAAGAAGGATTTGTCAAACTGGATGAAACAGCCTGTGTAGGGTGTGGATGCTGTGCTTTAGCGTGTCCGTATGGTGCTATTTCAATGGTCAAAGAAGATGAGAGAGTCTATGCGCTGAAATGCAACCTCTGTTTTGAGCGAGATAACAATCCAGCTTGTGTAGAGCATTGCCCAACGCATGCACTTTCACTGATGGATTACGCCCACTTTGAGGGCTTTCATGCATGAGTATTCCATCGTTGCATCGTTAATTGATGTGTGCGAGAAAGAGGCAAAAAAAACACCATGCCAAAGCCATTGAGCGCATTGAAATCGCACTGGGGCGTTTAAGCGGGGTTGAGCCTCATTTACTGCAAAGCTCTTTTGACACCTTTAAAGAAGAGACGCTTTGTGAAGAGGCTACCTTAGTCATC
>JAJOKG010000017.1:5644-7134 GCA_021206415.1 Sulfurospirillum sp.
TGCCAAAGCCATTGAGCGCATTGAAATCGCACTGGGGCGTTTAAGCGGGGTTGAGCCTCATTTACTGCAAAGCTCTTTTGACACCTTTAAAGAAGAGACGCTTTGTGAAGAGGCTACCTTAGTCATCGAGTTGTGCGATGTCATCTTAGAGTGCGAAGTGTGTCATAAGCGAAGTGTGCTCAAAAAGAACCATTTTATCTGCCCAAAATGCCAAAGCGAATCGGTACGCATGGTGGGTGGGCAAGAGTTACATGTAAACAGTATTGTCATTAAAGAGGCGTAAGTATGAGAAAATATCAGTTAACCAAAGCATATCCCAAAAGACGTGACGCACAAAAGCGCATTTTTGATTTTCACCCTATTTATCACGATTTTGACGCACAAGAAGCGATGGCGCAAGCGAGTCGGTGTATTCAGTGTCCTGTGGATATTATGCGAGGGCTTCAGAGTGAATTTCACTTTTGCCGTACAGGATGTCCTTTAAACAATGAGATTCCGAAATGGTTAAAAAAAACATACGATGGGGATATTTTAGGGGCGTTTGAACTCTCCAACGCTCGCTCGCCCTTTCCTGAAATTCTAGGACGAGTCTGCCCCAAACAAGGCTTATGCGAGAGTTCGTGTACCCTAGAGAAAACACCTCATCATGCCGTGAGCATTGGAAATATTGAAGTCTATCTCAATGAAACCGCCTTTGAAAACCATGCCATTCCCTCCTACTCACATCCCAATCCCACACCTTACAAAGTGGCTGTTGTCGGTGGTGGCCCTGCTGGGCTTAGCTGTGCGACGTTTCTCATGCGTATGGGCATTAGCGTCGAAATTTTTGAGAAAGAGGATAAAGTCGGTGGACTTTTAACGTATGGCATTCCCAACTTTAAACTGCCTAAACACACGATTTTAAGACGTGTGGAGTGGATGAAAGAAGCAGGACTTAAAGTGCATTACCACACTGAAGTGGGCAAAGATGTGAGTCTGCAAAGTCTCAAAGAGAAGTTTGATGCCATTTTTCTAGGCATGGGCACACCGCTTGGTCGTCAATCGGGCATGGAAAATGAGTATGCCAAAGGGGTGCATCATGTGATGGAACTCCTCATGCTCACTCAAAAAAATCTTTTCAATCACAACTTTCATGAGGCGATTTTTGAAAACAAACACGTCGTGGTCATTGGAGGAGGAAACTCTGCCATGGATGCGCTTCGTACCGCCATTCGCCATCGTGCCAAACGGGTAACCTGTGTTTACCGCAGAGATGAGGCACACATGCCTAGCAGTGCGTTGGAGATTGCCTATGCCAAAGAAGAAGGGGTAGAGTTTTTATTTAGCCATGCACCCAAACGTGCCATTCTCAATGACAACCATCATGTCATAGGCGTTGATATCGTTAAAACCTACATGAATGAAGCGGGAAAACTCTGCTACAACGAAGAGGAACACACCTGCATTAAAGCCGATAGTATCATCTTAGCCTTAGGATTTGATGCGCAAAA
>JAJOKG010000017.1:7234-9485 GCA_021206415.1 Sulfurospirillum sp.
TTATTTTTGCGGGAGGCGATATGGTTCGAGGCGCAAACTTAGTCGTGAATGCTGCCCTTGATGGAAGAACCGCTGCCCTTGGCATTGCCCAAAGACTAGGTGTTGCAAAAGAAAATTTACTTTACATGTAAAGAGCGTTTATGAAAAGAAGATACAATAATTTTATTTTATAACGAGGATACTTCTATGCTTCTTTTTGGCTTAGCAATTATCATAGGTCTTGCACTGCTGGTTTGGAGTGCTGACAAATTTGTCGATGGCGCAACCGCCCTTGCCATGCACCTTGGAATGCCAACCTTGCTCATTGGTATTTTAATTGTGGGTTTTGGAACGAGTGCCCCTGAAATTGCCGTCTCATCAGTTGCCGCATTCAATGGAAATCCTGCATTAGCTATTGGTAATGCGTTAGGCTCAAATATCGCTAATATTGGTCTTATTTTAGGCATCAGTGCCTTCATTGCCCCTATTGCTTTGCACTCTAATATTGTTAAAAAAAATATTTTACTCGCTCTTGTTATTACCCTCCTCTTAGGCTATATGCTTTTTGATGCAACCCTAAGCCTTTTTGAGGGAATCGTTTTATTATTGGGGCTTTTTATCTTTATTGGCTGGTCCGTTATGAGCAACCTTAGAAACCGAAGAGATGCCTTAATTGATAACATTCAAGATGAAATAAAAAGACATCACCCTCAGTTTTTCAAAAAGTATTCTCATTTTATTGATAGGTCTTGTTGCCCTTATTGGTAGCTCTCAACTTTTAGTCTGGGGGGCTGTGGGTATTGCTACACTCTTGGGCGTAAGCGATTTGATTATTGGTTTAACCGTTATTGCAGTTGGCACGTCACTGCCTGAATTAGCAACGTCTATTGCTGCTGTTAAAAAAGGGGAGTCTGATATTGCTATTGGTAATGTAGTGGGTTCTAACATTTTTAATATTCTAGCAGTCATAGGTGTAGCCAGTGTCATTGCGCCTGATTATCTTATTGCGCCTGAAATTTTTTACCGTGATTGGGGTGTTGTCTTTGCCATGAGTCTTGCACTCTTTTTTATGGCATACGGGGCAAACGTGAAAAAAATAGAATTGGCATTGAAAAAGGAGCCGTTTTACTCTTAGGGTACATTGTCTATACGCTGTATCTCATCCTTGGTGCTTTGTCGTTTTAATCTTTACATGTAAAAAGGATATCGTATGAAAATAGCTGTACTTTCCCCGTTGTTTTCACGCTCATCAGCGTTGGTTGCAGAGCTTAAAACACACTTTAACGATGTGCGTCTTAACGTAGAAAATTGCCTTAAAACGCCTCAAGACATTGTTTCGTTTTTGAAGGGTATGGATGGAGCGATTGTGGGACGAGAGATTATCGATGAGGCGATTTTAGCGCAGACTCCCTCGTTAAAAATCATCTCTCGCTATGGTGTAGGTCTTGATAATCTTGATGTAGCAGCAATGAAAAAGCGAGGCATTGCGCTTGGCTGGAGTGGGGGAACCAACGCCAACTCTGTTGCGGAGATTACCCTAGGCTTTATGCTCTCGCTCATTCGTAACCTTCATATCTCCACCACCCTTTTAAAAGAGGGCATTTGGAAAGTCAATGGCGGAAGAGAGCTTAGTGGTAAAACCATTGGGCTTTTTGGTTTTGGGAACATCAGCAAACGTGTCATTGAGCTTTTAGCCCCCTTTTCTTGCACGATTTTAGTCTACAATCGCACCCACAACGAAGCAGAAGCCAAACGCTATGGCATTCGCTTTGCGAGCAAAGAGGAGATACTTGAAAAAGCCGACATCATCTCCATTCACCTCCCCCTCACCCCTGAGTCTAAAGGTATGTTCTCCACGCAAGAATTTGAGCGTATGAGACGTGATGCGTTTATTATCAACACCGCAAGAGGTGGCATCATTGATGAAGAAGCCCTCAAAGTTGCACTCAAAACGGGACAAATCGCAGGGGCAGCACTTGAAGCTTTTGAGAAAGAACCCGTGGAAGACACTGAGCTTATTTCTCTGCCAAATCTCATCTGCACCCCGCATTTAGGCGGTAATTCTAAAGAGAGTATTTTAAATATGGGATACAGTAGCATTGGGCATTTAAGGGATTTTTTTCAGTAAAAACTCTCGTCCCACTTTGACCCTTGGTTTTCCACCGTATGAGACGATGTCAGCTGTGGCATTGGTCTCACTCCAGCGTTCAGGAAGAAACGAGCCTGTGCCGATAATGTCAATGGGGGCTTTAGCACATGCCATACTTTTGCA
>JAJOKG010000017.1:9585-11390 GCA_021206415.1 Sulfurospirillum sp.
TGACCCTTGGTTTTCCACCGTATGAGACGATGTCAGCTGTGGCATTGGTCTCACTCCAGCGTTCAGGAAGAAACGAGCCTGTGCCGATAATGTCAATGGGGGCTTTAGCACATGCCATACTTTTGCACTTTTGCGGTGTAAAGCCTGAAGAAGCGATGATGCCAACCTTTGGAAATCCCGCATCATCAAGCACTTCACGCATACGCCACAATGCCGCTGCTGAAACACCCGTGCCAATAAGATCATGCAACTCCGCTTCAGTACGGTAATCCCGCACGGCATCAGGCACATGGCGTCCTAGAACAGCATAACTCTCTTGCGTATCCAGCCCTTCTAAAAAACGACCGCCATGCGTATCAAGGCGTACGGACGGCTATCTTTCCCTCCTTTGCTAAATCAGCAAAAGCGTTACATACCTCTAGAGTATCGGTGATTTCACGACCAAAATAATCCGCCAAAATAGGGATAGACTCCTTGGGAAAACATTCATGGAACATCTGCGCCGCTCTAAGCGTTGAGCCCGCATAACCAATCAGCGCATGAGGAACCGTTCCTAGCCCTTTTTCACGACCAAAAAAAATGCGCCGTTGCATCGGTTGCATTGCCGATAAAGCCTACGGCTTTTAGTCTACACTGTGCGGCCTTTGAGCCAACCGATACCCCATACGCCATCATCTCAGCCATGTCCACTCCTGCGCAATGGCGTGCATCCATCGCCAAAAAAGCAACATGAGGAAGGCTCTCGCACATTTCATACGCATTGTACGCCGCCACACACGCTGAGCCCAACTTTTGCAAGATGAGCGTTTCAAGTTCCACCAAATGAAAAAAAGAACCGCTCAGATAAAACAGAGGCTCACCCGCGCCTACCCATTCGCCCTCCTCGTGCGTCACGTCGATACTGACCTCTATGCCTCGATGCAAAGCTTGCGTTTGAATCCACTCGGTGGCTAAACGTGTTGCGCAGAGCACGGGACGACGCAAAAAGAAAGCATACGTCACCTCTGTATCGCCAAAGTGTTCGATGATGGTTTTGGTATTGGAAAAATATTTGTCCGTCCATAAGGAGACGTTTATCTCGCTTGGTGCGTGAGTGTTTTGCATACAACCCCTTGTAATTTCATCCTCACTTTATAGTCTCATTTTGCTATACAATCGCTTAGAAGGTGCGAAAGGAGCCACCTTATGTCATAGTATCTATCGTTACGTGACATGTAAAGGAATTTAAGAGGCTAGGGAAAAATACACCAAATGAATTACATTTGTAGTATAATTAGAAAAAAAGGAGAATCCCATGAAAATTCAAACTAGTGTCCGTGTGGATGAGACATTTTACAGTGATTCTAAAAAGATATTTGATGCGTTTGGCTTAAGCTTTGGTGATGCCGTCAATCTTTTCTTAGCTAAAGTAGCCATGGAAAAAAAAAATCCCTTTTGAGCTTGGAATCCCTAGTGATGATGTGATGCAAAGAGCCAAAAACCTCAAAAAACGAAACCAATGTTTCAGTTTATAACAGTAGTGAGGAAGCGTTTAAAGAACTTGGAATTTAGCTTATGCTCAAAATCAAAGTTGAAAACAGTTTCAAAAAAGATATTGAGCGTGACAAAAATAGTGGCAAATACACCAAAGCAGATTTTGAACTTTTAAAATCACTTATCCAAAACCTCGAACATCAAAGCTCCATAGATGCAAAATACAAACGACACACCCTCAAAGGCTCTTTAAAATCCTTTGAATGTTTACATGTAAAAAATGACTGGCTTTTGATATTTTCAACTGACGAGGCGTTTTTAACGCTTGTAAT
>JAJOKG010000054.1 GCA_021206415.1 Sulfurospirillum sp.
TTTGATCAAGCCATGATTTTTTTTTCATTTTCATGTTTTGTTTGTTGTTCTTCTAATTTTTGTAGCAGTTCATCTTTATCGTTTGTAATTAAAAAATTATACATGATGTAAAAAAAGAAAGGGTTTTTTGTCAAACGAGCAATCATCCGTTTAAGGTCTTGTATCGTTAAAGCTTCTTCAGGAATAATGTTTCCAAAATCATCAACATAACGATCTAATTCTAAATTGTTTGCTTCCTTACTTTGTGCAAGTGTTGCCTCCTTATCAATGTAGCGTTTTTGAAGTTCAAGGGGCAAATCGCTAAATTTAACATCCTGTTTAGGAATATAATTTTCACCTAACTCATCAAAAGAGACACCATCAAAATTACCCAATGTGTAGGAGGCTATACCTCCTGCGACGATAAGAGAACCTAAAAAAAGATTAAGCCATTGCGAAGAAGAGAGCGTTTTTTTTAACATCCAAAACCTTATTTTTGTTGTGACTTAAGAATATGTGAAACAATATGATACGCATGGTTGAGTGCAATAGCAATACTTCCACCACTTTTAACAGCAATGTCACCTGCAAGGTATAAGCCTTGGGTTTTGGTTTCATAATTTTCATCAAACTCAGCTTTGCCCTCTTCATTGAAGGTAATGCCACATTTTTTTTAGAAAATCAATCGGTGTTGTTCCCCCAATAGCATAAATAACTCTATCATACACCGTATCATATCCATCAGTAAAATGCACCTTTGGCATACCATTTTCATTTTCGATGCTCACAATATCCATACCAAGACGCAGGCGCAATTTTTCTTGTCCGTTATACTCTTGAATCATTTTTAAATTAATATCATTAAGTCTGCTAAAACTCTCTTTACGATAATTAAGGGTGATATTATTTGTTTTTGAAAGCTCTAATGCGTACTCTACAGCAGAATTTCCACCACCTACAAGTAAAATTTTCTCATTTTGAGAGCATTTATCGAGGTTAAAGTTAATGCGTTCTTTTAAAGAAATGGGTAAAGTATAGTCTGGTTTATTGGGTTTGCCCATTGTGCCAATCGCAACGATGACATATTTGGCAATATAGCCTGCTTTGCTTGTGACGATTTGAAATTCATCACCCGTTTTAGTAATACTCTCCACCTCGCTGTTAAAAGCGGTGTCAATTTCACCCTTATCCAGTAAGGAGTCAAAATAATTGAGCGTACTCTCTTTGGTACCATCTCTAAAATCAATCGTTCCTTCTAGTATGACCTCTTGACCTTTGTAGTTTTTATCAACACGTTTGTTATCTTTGTAGAATTTACGAATGGTTTTGAGAGTGGTTGTCGCCCTTTTCAATCATCAAAATATTTTGAATGCCAAACACCTTCGCTTCAACGGCCGCTCCAATTCCTCCTGGCCCTCCACCAATAATGGCGACATCATAAATTTGCTGCATGAGATTTTCCTTATTTTTTTATCTTTTATGGGGCTGATTATAGCGTGCACATACTTATGACATATTAAATATAAAAAGTGTAAAATCCCACGAAATCCCTGTATAAGGAATATATGACATGCAAACATTTTTAGAAAATTCCAAAAAAGCCAGTCGGATTATTGCAACCCTTGATCCTAAGAAAAAAGGGGATGTTTTATTGGCAATGGCAGATGCCCTTGAAAAAAATAGTGAACGTATTCTGGATGAAAACCAAAAAGATTTAGTTGAGGGTGAAAAAAATGGCTTAGGTGCTGCACTTATGGATAGACTTTTGCTTAATCCTAAACGTATCACCGAGATGGCAAAAGCGATTCGAGAAATTGCTGCACTTAAAGAGCCTGTGGGGCGCGTATTAGAGGGATGGGTTGTGCCTAGTGGTCTTCGCATTGAAAAAGTGAGCATTCCTATTGGGGTGGTGGCGATTATCTATGAGAGCCGTCCTAATGTCACGAGTGATACCGCAGCGCTTTGTTTTAAAAGTGGCAATGCCTGTGTGCTCAAAGGGGGTAAAGAGGCACACCATAGCAACACCATTATTGCGACCATTTTGCAAGAAGTTTTAGAAGTGTATGGGCTTCCTAAGGCCATCATCTCTCTCTTGCCTGATGCGAGTCGTGAAGGTGTGGCAAAGCTCATTAAAATGGATCAATACGTCGATGTCATTATTCCAAGAGGTGGTGAGGCACTCATTCGTTATGTAAGTGAAAATGCGACCATTCCTGTGGTGAAACACGATAAAGGGGTGTGTCATACTTTCGTTGATAAAGACGCTAACCTAGAGCAAGCCATTGCTATTATTTTAAATGCCAAATGCCAACGCCCTAGTGCGTGTAATGCACTTGAAACCCTTTTAGTACACGAAGCGATTGCTTCTGTGTTTTTGCCACAGATGAAAGAGGCATTGGATGCTACTGGTGCCAAAATGAAAGGGTGTGAAAAGACGCAAGCGCTTTTACATGTAAATCTTGCGAGTGATGAAGATTATCACACAGAGCATTTATGCAATGCTCTAAACATTAAAATCGTTGAAAGTGTGGATGAAGCCATTGCGCACATTGCAACGTATGGTTCCTCGCACTCTGAGGCGATTTTGAGCGAAAATTACACCACGGCGGAGCGCTTTTTAAATGAAGTGGACGCGGCCAGTGTGTATGTGAACGCTTCGACTCGCTTTACCGATGGTGGCGAGTTTGGCTTTGGTGCGGAAGTGGGCATTAGCACGAATAAACTCCATGCCAGAGGACCTATGGGCATTAATGATTTGACAACCTATAAGTTCAAAGTCTATGGCAAAGGGCAAATTCGCGCATGAGCCACACGGTTTTAGAGATTGAAAACCTTGATTTTGGCTACACTAAAGAGCGACTTTTGTATGAGAATTTTTCTTTACATGTAAACACAGGTGAAGTGGTGTGTATTGTCGGGGCAAGTGGGAGTGGGAAAAGTACCCTTTTTGAGCTGATTGCTGGAAATCTTAAAGCACACAAAGGGAATATTGATGTAGCAAGAATTTCACAAATTTTTCAAGACCCTTACACCTCTTTTCATCCTACCTATACCATTCTCAATCAAATAAGCGATGTTGCATCCCTTGATGGCTTAGAGCTCTTATGCGAATCTCTTAATTTAGAACAGACACTTTTAGCGCAAAAACCTCACCAACTTAGCGGTGGGCAGTTGCAAAGATGCTCTATTCTTAGGGCGTTGCTGATGAAACCAAAGCTTCTTTTGGCGGATGAGCCTACATCGGCACTTGATAATATTACAGGACTACATGTCATGCAGTTATTAATGCAATGTTTAGATACGGTAGGTATTTTACTGATTACGCACGACAAAGCATTAGCACGATGGTGTAGCGATAAAATTATTGAATTAAAATCTTAAAATAGGAAAAGAATGCACGCACTGATTGATTGGATTGTTCAGACGGTGAGTAGTTTAGGCTACTTAGGTATTTTTGTTATGATGTTTTTAGAGAGTAGTTTTTTCCCTTTCCCCTCAGAAGTGGTGATGATTCCTGCTGGGTATTTGAGTTATAAAGGTGAAATGAATCTTTGGTTTTCCATTGCAGCAGGTATTGCTGGAAGTATTGCGGGTGCACTTTTCAACTACTATTTGGCTGTGAAACTTGGACGTAGGCTACTTTTAAAGTATGGGCATTATGTTTTTTTTACACAAGAGACACTCGATAAAGTAGAGAGCTTTTTTTAAAACCCATGGCTCTTTTTCGACGCTTAGTGGCAGGTTAGTTCCTGTGGTACGCCAATACATCTCTTTGCCTGCGGGATTGGCACGTATGCATGTAGGGCTTTTTACGTTTTATACAGGCGTTGGGGCGGGGATTTGGGTGAGTATTTTAGCGCTGCTTGGCTACTATTTTGGTCAAAATGAAGCACTGCTTAAAGAGAATTTACATTTAGCTACGCTGGTGGTTGTTGCATTAGTCATTTTTATTGGGGTGATTTATGTGTGGTTACACCAAAGGAAAAAACGTAAACGTTAGGCTTTACATGTAAAGAGTTTAATCTTTACATGTAAAAAGGTTTTTAACTACGCTAAAAAGCGTTGTCGTGCGGCTTTGAGAGAGTCTGCAATGAGAAACGCTAGCTCTAAAGCTTGGTTAGCGTTAAGGCGTGGATCGCACTGTGTGTGGTAACGACACGCTAGGTTTTCTTCGGTAATCTCTTGTGCTCCACCGATACACTCTGTCACATCTTGACCTGTCATTTCTAAGTGAACGCCACCAGGGAAGGTGCCCTCTTCCTCATGGACTTTAAAAAAGCCTTTCACTTCACGTAGGACTTCATCAAACGAGCGTGTTTTATAGTTGTTGGATGCTTTGATGGTGTTGCCATGCATCGGATCAATACTCCAAAGAACGTGTTTACCTGCTGCTTTGACCGCACGGACGAGTTTTGGAAATTCGGTTTCAATCTTATCCGCACCCATACGCACAATGATATTTAAACGCCCTGCTTCATTTTCGGGATTGAGTTTTTCAATCAGTGCCATTAAACTCTCAACCGTAGTCGTTGGCCCTGCTTTAATGCCAATAGGATTTTTAACACCGCTTAAAAATTCTACATGGGCTTCATCGACATCTCTGGTTCTATCGCCAATCCAAAGCATATGCGCCGAACAGTCGTACCAATCGCCTGTTAAACTGTCTTGTCGTGTCAAAGCTTCTTCGTAGTTGAGTAAAAGCGCTTCATGGGAAGTATAGACAACGGTTTCGTTAATGTTGGGTGTATTAGACGACGTAATACCACACGCTTCCATAAACGCTAAAGTCTCAGAGATGCGCTCACAAAGGTGTTTGTATCGATCACCTAAAGGACTTTCAGAAACAAAACCCAATGTCCATTTATGCACTTGATGCAAGTCCGCCAAACCACCACGTGAAAAGGCACGTAGAAGGTTCATTGTTGCAGCGGATTGGTTGTAGGCTTTTAGCATTCGCTTTGGATTTGGAACACGTGATTCTTCAGTAAAATCAATATCATTGATAATATCACCACGGTAACTTGGAAGTTTCACCCCATTAAGCTCTTCATAATCACTGGAACGTGGTTTGGCAAATTGCCCCGCTAAACGACCTACTTTAACAATCGGGCAACCGCCTGCAAAGGTTAAAACAACCGCCATTTGAAGCATGACTTTAAACATATCTCGAATGTTTACCGCATTAAATTCAGCAAAACTCTCCGCACAATCACCACCTTGAAGTAAAAAGGCTTTTCCATGCACCACATCTGCAAGCGAAGCTTTAAGTTGTCTCACTTCACCTGCAAAAACAAGAGGAGGATATTTGCTTAGTTCTTGCTCTACACTTTTTAAACTCTCTTGATTGGTGTAGGTAGGTTGTTGCTTAATTGGTTTTTTTCTCCATGATGAACGCGTCCAAGAACTCATAAAAGACCCTTATATATGATTTTTCTTTATTATAATGAGATTGGCTTTAAAGAGAATTGAATGGATTTGTACTATAAGGATGTTTTAAACTGAGAAACAGTTTTGTCCATGAAGTTGTCAATCTTATGTTAAAATGCGCTACTTTAGTTTTTTACATGTAAGGATTGTAGATGGAACAATTGCTTCCCGTTTTGATGATTGTTGCGATGGTCGCATTTATATTGGCAAAACAAATAGGAAAAATTACGAAAAAATTGGATACTTTCTCTAATGATGTATCGTTTGATCGTTATGCAAAATTTTCGAGCATTATTCAAGACGAGGTGCGTGAAATAAAACAAAATATTGATAGTTCTAAGAGTATTGATGAACGTCTTTATCTCCTTTTAGAAGGAAAAGATGAGCGTGAAGCGCTTGAAATACTCTCAGATTTTATTCGTAAATTGGTCTTTTTTGAGACACTTATGGCAAAGCAAAAAAAGTGCAAATGAGATTGAAGCAGAGCTTTTTGAAGTTTTAAATGGCTTAGAGTCATTTTTAAAAGAGTATTGTGTTGATGGTGAAGCCTTGAGTGATGCCCTAAGAGAACGCTTACTAGAAGCGTATGAGCGCTTAGATGAGGAGGAAGAGGCGTGAGGATTTCCTCACACCTCTTCTTTAAACGTATACCCTGCGTCATTAAGGAGTTTTCGAATCTCCTCTTGATGTTCATGCCCTTTGGTCTCCAGCATAATGGTAATTTGTGCGTCACCATAGGAGAGTTTCGTTGAAAAACGATCATAATCAATCTGAATAATATTGGCATTCGCATTTTTAAAGAGGTCCGTGAGACGCATCAGTGAGCCTGGCTTGTCGATGAGTGTAATGACCAACTTCATTTTTCGGTGTGATTTAATCAAACCTTTTTCAATGATAATCGAGAGCATTTGCACATCAATGTTTCCACCGCTTAAAACTGCCCCGATTTTAGTCTCTTTACTAAAGGGAAATTTTTGATGCATAATCGCCGCCACACTCGCAGCTCCTCCGCCTTCAACGACCAATTTTTGACGCTCAAGTAAAAATAAAATAGCCGCTGCTATCTCCTCTTCATCGACGGTTACCACTTCATCCACACACTCTAAAATATGCGCTAAATTTGACTCACTGACATCACGCACAGCGATACCATCAGCGATGGTGCGTACACTTTTGGAGTTGATGGCTTTTTTGGCATGAAACGACTTGCACATTGCAGGTGCTCCTGCAGCATTAACACCAATAATTTTAATTTTAGGGTCAATCTGTTTAATAGCAGATGCCATACCACTAATCAGCCCTCCTCCACCAATAGGAATCACGACCACATCTAAATCATTGATTTCATCAATCATCTCTAAAGCGATGGTTCCTTGCCCTGCAATGACTTTTTCATCTTCAAAGGGTGAATAAATGTCAGTCCATGCTCTTTGGCGTAGGTGAGTGCATAGGCATAGGCTTCATCGTAATTATCGCCATGCAAGATAACTTCAGCACCTAAAGCTTTCGTACCTGAAACTTTCAGGAGGGGTGTTGCCTCAGGCATGACGATGGTTGCTGAAATGCCAAAACTACGAGCACTATACCCTACACCTTGCGCATGATTTCCCGCACTAGCGGCGATGACACCTTTTTGGCGTTCTTCTTCACTCAAAGAAGCGATTTTATTGTAGGCTCCTCGAAGTTTATACGCACCTGTAATTTGTAAATTCTCTTTTTTTAGATAGACCTGCGCTCCAACTTCTTCGCTTAACAAAGGTGCAAGAGCACAAGGCGTATTGGTGATGATATGGCTGATTTGTCGTTTGGCTTGAACTATTTCATTAAGAGGGATCACTTTATTAACCTTTCGTATTCTACTTTTGTACATCGATTTTGGATGGCTACGAGCCCATGCTCTTTTGCTTTTTCGCATGCATCATTGTTCACAATGCCAAGCTGTAACCAAAACACTTTTACACCACCTTTGTGTAACACTTCTTCTAATAAACTCTCTGCAATGGCAGGTTTACGAAACATATCCACCATATCCACTTGCTCTGGAATGTCTAAAAGACTTCGGTACACTCTCTCCCCCAAAATCGTCTCTTCTTTGGGATAAACGGGGTAGATTTTAAACCCTTTTTCTTGCAAATAACGTGCTACTTTATGGCTATCTTTAGTTGGATCAGGTGAAAGTCCAATAATGGCAATGCTTTTGCACATCGAAAAAATATCTTTTATGCCCGCATCATCGGGCATGCTAATGTTTGAAATTTCACATTCCATTTTGGCTCCTTAAAATAAATTAAGCCAAAAGTGTAGCACTTCGTAGCTTTTATTGGGATTATCTTTTTTACATGTAAAGACTAATGACGCTTTAAAATAACCCCTGATTCAAGATGCTCGGTATTGGGAAATTGATCAAACAGGGCAAAATGCTCGATAGTGTAGTTTTGGCATAACACCTCCAAATCACGCTTTAGCGTTTGGGGGTTACAGGAGATATAAATGATGTTCTCAAAGCGAGAGATAAACGCCAAACTCTTCTCATCCATACCCGAACGAGGTGGATCAACAAAAACATGCGAAAACGCATAATCGTCTAAATTAATGCCCGCCAAACGGTTAAAGACACGCTCTTTATTGAGCGCAGAAGTAAGCTCCTCTGCACTAAGCCGTAAAAAAGTAATGTTAGAGACATCGTTGAGTTCACAGTTTTTCAGCGCTGAAGCGATAGAGGTTTTTGAGATTTCAGTCGCCAGCACTTTGTTAAATTTTCCAGCCATAGGAAGGGTGAAATTGCCATACCCACAGTAGAGTTCTAACAAATCCTCGCACGATTCAAGATGGCTCAACACCCAGCCAATCATCTTCTGGTTCATCGCACGATTGGGTTGGGAAAATCCTCCCTCAATGATGTGGTAACGATAGCTTTTAGCCTCTAGCGTTAAACGCTCTTCGACAAAATCTTGACTCAGCACTTTTTTAATGCCACGACTGCGCCCAATCACAAAAATATTAAACGCTTTTTCAAGCTTTTTAGCCTCTGCTTCCCATGCCTCATCTAAAGGCTTATGGTAAATAAGTGTGACTAAAAGATGTTCCGAAGAGTTCAAAAACTCAATGGCAAAGATGCGTTCACGAAGCAACGTGACACCTTCAATCGCTTTGAGTAATTGTGGCATCAGTGTGTCAATGCGCTCTTCTACTTTTGGACACGCATCAATGCACACCGCTCCTTTTTTATCCATCGCTCCCATGGCATAATGAATCTTCTCGTCCTCTTTCCAAATACGAAACTCCGCCCGTCCACGGTAGTGTTCGCAAGCGGATTCAAAGAAGGTAAACTCTTTTACATGTAAAGGCTCAAATAAGGTTTTAATGGCAGTTTTTTTTATGGGCAACTTGCGCCTGATAATCTAACGCATAGAGCGTACAGCTCCCGCACTTTCCAAAATATGAACACTCCATAAACTCTCTTTATGTATTATTTTATATAAAATTTTATGTATTAAAGCACGGCACTTGAAAGTAAACCAATGAATCCACCAAAAACGCCACCCCAAACGACCAGCCAACCTAAATGCTCTCTCATAAACTCTTGAACAATTTCTTTAACCATCTTAGGAGTGAGCTCATTCAGTCTTGTATCGATCATCTGCTCAACGGTTTGAAGCATATCATTACTCAGTGATGAATTTTGTATGTTTTGTGCTATTTTTTGTTGAAATTCATTACTTTTTGCGATTTCAACAATAGAATCTTTAAGTTTCACGCTAAAAGGTTCACGAAGTCCCTCTAGGGCACTTGCTCCTCCAAACATGCCTAGCATCCCTCCAAAAGAGGACTCCATCACCGTTTTGGTCAGTGCATCAAAAGCAGGACTCACATCCATTTCTTCGATGATAGGTGTTAAATCAAGACCTTTTTCCTCTTTGGCAAAAAAGCTATCCAATTGCTCTTTGGTAAAAAATTGTGTCATCATCAGATTTTTAATGGACGTTTTAAAGGCTTCAAAACGAAGCTCAATCACTCCGCTTCCATAGAAAAAAGGGACTTTTTCAAAGAGCATATGAATCGCTATTTGATTGGTGATAGCCCCTGAGAGCGCAAACAAGCCTGCTAGTAAACACCATTTGGCGTAGGGTTCTGGCAGGGCAAATGACAATAGTGTTATGACTATGCTTATTAAATTGGTTAACCAGCTTTTATCGAGTATCATCTCTTCTCCTTGTAAAAAATCGCGCCATTATACTGTGGCATGTTTTAATTGACGTTTATTGAGCTTTGCAACACCCTCTTTTTGCTCTTCACGAGGGGTATAGTTTTCCCGTAAAAAGGAGGGCATTTTGCGTCCACGAACGGTCATAATATCTTCAATCAAGAGCGCTTTTATCTCCTCTTCCTCATGCCCTAAAACTTCACAGAGGTAGCGAAATATTAGCTGCGCTAAGCGATCAAGCGAAATTTGCCATGTAGACTCTGTTTGGCTATAAAGCCATTCGCTAAAGGCATAAAATCCCGCGTAAACTTTGCCCTCTTTCCATAAAAGTGCGGCACTTTTTTTTAAAATTTCCACTGTTGTAGACCATATCCCAAAAGCGAGCAAAGCGTTTCATTTTTTGCATTTGCGTAAATGAAATCAAATCATTTTGCAAAATATCATACGGCGGTTTGTCCGAATAGACCATGCCATAGATTTCATCGTGACGTGAGAGGGTCGTGCCTGAGAGCTTTTTTTAAAATGCCTATTTGAATCTCGCACTGGGTGAGCGAATAGAGCATGTCCAAATTGCGCCCAAAACCCTCTAAACTCTCCCCTGGTAAGCCAATAATCAAGTCTACATGTAAATGCGCATGGGTCTGTTGCTGTAAAAACGCAAGGTTATCTTCAATTTTAGGTATATTTAAACGCCTGTGAATATTTTTAGAAATGAGTGGGTCTAGGGTTTGAATGCCTACTTCTAACTGAAGTGCTGCAGGTGGAAATAAAGCTATTTTTTCTCTTAGTTTTTGGGGAAAATGATCTGGAATCACCTCAAAATGAACAAAATACTCTTCCTCTTTTTCCAAAAAAAAGTCTAAGAGTTTGGTGGCATTTTCGATGCTTAAATTAAAGGTTCTATCAATAAATTTAAAATTTCTAACCCCTCTTTCCCACAGCTTTTCAAGCTCACCAATAAAACGTCCTATCTCAATCTCTCGTACTTTTTTATCCGCTGAAGAGAGACAAAACTCACAGGTAAAGGGGCATCCACGACTGGCTTCCACGTAACAGTAGCGGTTTTTAATGTCATGCTCGGTGTAATACTCATAGGGAAGTTTAATGGCATTCATATCGACCATCGGTGCTTTGATAAGCTTTTCACACGGGGCATTGTCACTTAAAATAGCTTTGCACAGCTCATAAAAAGCGATATCCCCCTCCCCTTGAATGATATAATCGGCTTTTTCAAAATCCACCCGATGGGGCAAATGACTCGCCTCAGGCCCTCCTAAAATAATGATAACACTAGGGGCTACCTTTTTAATGATGCAGAGAAGTTCTTGCACCTCTAAAGCATTCCAAATGTACGCACCAATGCCAACAATTTTTGGCTGATAGCTTAAAATCTCCTCCACCGCATCGGCGACACTGCCATTAATGACAAATTCTAAAATCTTCGCCTTCTCTTGAAGCTCCTCTAAATTGGCAAACAAATAGCGCTGAGCAATGGAGGTGTGCGTATAGCGTGCGTTAAAGGTCGTGAGTAAAATCTCTTTCATGGCTTCTCATATTTTTTATTTTATTAACCCAAACTGCTAGTTGTAAATATGGTTTGAAAGTTGCTTTAGACTCCATAAAAAGCCGTGGGAGGCGAGATTATGGAACGAGATATTATAACAGTTTATTGTTTAATTGACGAATATTTGAAGGTATCAGGGATAAAAGATGATGTTAGAGCTGAGATTAGTAATGCAGAAGTGCTGCTTATCGGGTATATGGCAGTGAATGATT
>JAJOKG010000080.1 GCA_021206415.1 Sulfurospirillum sp.
CAAAGAAGTATGTCCTGAGAAGCATGTATTGGGCATTGTTTCAAAAAGCAGTGGAACGATTGTTTCAGGAGAGTGTACCAACTGTGGCAGATGTGTTGAGGTGTGTGAGAGTCATGCGCTCTTTTTTGGTGTAAGAAATTACATTAACACAAATGTAGGAGAAAAGAATGATGAGTAGAAAAACATTAATATTAGCCTCTTTATTAGGTATTTTAGTTGCCTCAGGATGTGCCGTGTCACAATCGTATAAAGAGGAAGAATTAGGGCTTAGAAAGGTGGACCTATACAGCGAAAAAACGGTAGTAGCTGAATCAACAGCCTACTCAAGTGTCGCTGCAGGTGAGTCTAAAGTATTTGAGCGCTCTTTTGAAAATGCTCCTCCAATGATTCCTCACGATGTTGAGGGTATGTTGGATATGACAAAAGAGAGTAATGCGTGTACAGGGTGTCACCTTCCAGAAGTGGCAGAAGCCGTGAAAGCGACACCGATTCCAAAATCGCATTTCTTTGATATGCGTACACAAAAAGTTTTAACAGAAATGAGTCAAGCTCGTTATAACTGTAATGCATGCCATGCACCACAATCGAACAATCAGCCTTTGGTCAAAAATGAGTTTGAACCAGAGTATCGTTCAAAAGAGGGTGTGGCACGCTCAAACCTTCTTGATACCCTCAATGAGGGCGTGAAGTAGTCATGCAAGAGCGTGGCAGAAGAGAGGTCTTTACCTCTCTTTTTGGTAAGAAGGACGCAGAAAAAAATCAAAATAAGTTGTGTGTGCGTCCTCCTTACCAAAAAGAAGGCGTTGATTTTTTAACAGCATGTCATGCGTGTGTGACTCACGCTTGTGTGGGTGCATGTGAAGAAAATATTATCGTCTTAGATGCCACGAATGCGCCTTATCTTGATTTTAGCAAAGGGGGATGTACCTTTTGTGAGGCGTGTGCCAAAGCCTGTGATGAAGATGTTCTTAGTTTTACATGTAATCCTACACCATCTTTACATGTAAAAGTAAAAATTGATATTTTAGCCTGCATGGCGTGGCACCAAAGTGTGTGTCAAAGTTGCCTAGATGCATGTGAAATGCGTGCTATTCATTTTTTAGGGCTCTTTCGTCCTCAAATAAATGCTACACTGTGCAATGGATGTGGCATGTGCGTGAATAGGTGCCCTAGTGATGCAATGCATGTGTATGAAAAGGAGGAGTCATGAAGTTTATCAGTGTATGGTGTGCCATTTTAAGTGCGCTCATCAGTGCGGAAATACGTCCCCACGCTACGATAGAAGCGAGTGGTATTGTCTACCAAATTGAGATAAAAGGGGATGAGCTTTTAGCAGGGACGAGTGCAGGGAGTATTGATGTGTATCATCTTAAAAATGCTTCGCTTCAAAACAGAATTCTTTTTCCAAAAATAAAAGATTTTACAGGCGATGAAGTCGCTCCTAAGATTTTCTCAGTCGATAAATTTGAAAACCGTTATTTGGCAGTGGTGCAAGCGAGCAGTGGCGCAAGAGAGCTTTATGTGGTGGAAGAGGGGAAGCCTCGAGTGTTGATTGATGCTAAAGCAAATATGATTATTGCTAAAGCAAAATTTGTCGATAAAAATCGCATTTTAGTGGCGCTTCTAAGTAATGAGTTAATTTTGTGGGATAGTGTTTTAAACAAACCCGTCTATAGCAAGCAACTCAACCCTTCTCATTTTAGTGATTTTGCGATGAATGAAAGTCGAAGCATGGTTGCAAGTTCGTGTGAATCAGGAGAAATTACCATTAGTGATGTGTTCAGTGGAAATATTATTAAAGTACTCAAAGGTGGCAATGTTGATAATGTCTATAAGGTAGATTTTAAAAAAGATAAAATTTTATGTGCAGGGCAAGATAGAAGAGGCATTGTCTATTCCTTAAATGATGAAGCGTTTGTTCGTTTTGATGCGCCTTTTTTGATTTATACAGGCGCACTTTCTCCCAACCTTACACAAGCAGCTTTTGCCTTTAATCAAGAAAATGACATTGTCCTTTTTAGTGTGGCGACTAAAAGTAAAATGCACACCCTAAAAGGGCAAAAAAGCACACTCAATACCATCCTTTTTGCCTCAGAAAAAGAGCTGGTTAGCTCAAGCGATGATAAATTTATTATGATTTGGAGACTCCCATGAATATATCCAGTATTGTTGTACAAGCAAAACCTTTACATGTAAAAGCGTTGATTGATTTGTTTGATGCGAGTGACTTTTTGTGATTATCATTTAGCGATGAAAATACAGGGAAAATCGTACTTACCATTGAGGGTGAAAACATTGATGAAGAGATGAAAAAGCTTAAAAAAATAGAAGCGACACCCCATGTCATTAGTGCTACGATGATGATGGCATACAGCGAAGATGAGTTGGATAGTGAGCGAGAAAAGCTCCAAAATGCTGATGTCGTGCCTCCTATTTTAAACGATGATAACGTCAAAATTGAAGATATTATCTACCGAGGCGACCTTAAAAAGAAGATACATTAAGGGCATAAGTACTGCTAAGTGTCATCAACTATTTTCTTCGGGTATTTTGTCTGATTGAAATGATAAATTGGTATATTAAATATGCCAATGAGGCTTTATATATAAGGCCTCCTATTGTAATTTTATCCTGTCCTAACATCGTTGAAAATGGGTTCATAGAATGTGCTAATTCAGCCAAATTATAGTCATTGGTTAAACAAATATAGAGTGATATTATAAAAATCAATACAATACTTCTAAAAATATTTGACGTAAAAAGTGTACAAAATTTTTCGTATTTTTTGACTATATAAATTCCAAATACTAAGAGTCCCAAATAGACACTAAAAGAAAACACTTTAGCAAAAGCAACACATTCATAATCATTTATAACTACTTTACTATTGTCAAAATATGCATAACCACAGCTAATAGCCATAATCCAAAAAAATGTCAAAAACCAATCTTGATGAGTTATTTGAAGTAAGTCTATGGAGAGAAAATACTAATTTATCAATGAAGTTATTTTTCCAACTAAGCTCTTTTTCTTG
>JAJOKG010000085.1 GCA_021206415.1 Sulfurospirillum sp.
TTTTTCTGGTTCTTTTGAAGTATCAAAATTTTGATTAAATGCAATTTGACGATCTTGAGGAATATAAAGATACGACGTAGTACCCATAGGAGATGTAAACGTGTAATTTAAATGAGGGTTGTATGCTTTAAGCTCTTTGACACTCACCCCGATACTTTCAGAAACATCCTTCAGAGATGTTCCACTTTTAACATCTACTTTGACAAATGTTGCATTGTTGGCTCGATTTAGCAAATGTTCTGAACCATTATCAAGCATAAAACCTGCACTGTTAGAAATCACACTCATCATTAAAATTTTACGAATATAAAGACGACTCTCTTTAGGTAGAAATTTTTGATTTTCATCTAAAAGTACACTGATTTCATCTGTTCCCGCTTTAGCAATCGCTTTCGTGACCGTACCCTCGCCACAATTGTATGCAAGTGCTGCAAGATACCACTTACCAAACATCGAATGTAACCGTTTTAAGTAAGCAATAGCTGCTTGTGTGGATTTTACAGGATCACGTCTTTCATCTATGTAAGCATTTTCAATGAGTCCATAACGCTTTGCCGTTGCTGGAATAAATTGCCAAATTCCCGATGCTTTTGCCGAAGAAGAAGAGTATGGATCAAAACTAGACTCGGTCATCGCCAGGTATAAAAATTCAGAAGGAACATTTGCTTCTTGCATCATTTTTTGTAAAATAGGGATAAATTTATCGCCATTTTCCAATGTTTTTAAAAAGTGTTTTGTTTTGTAAATTTCCACATCTTCTTTCATAGAAATGAAAATGGAATCTTTTAAAAACGTGTTAGGAAGGTCAAAATTTTTAAGAGCGATAAGCTGTTTTTCGTAGTTTGTGTCAGTATTTAAAAATGCGTGGAGACTCTGAAATAGAAAAAAAAGGGTTATAAAAACCTTAAACATGCCTCTCCTTTACCATTAGATTTAGCTTAGATTGTACCTAATTTTATCTTTTCTAAAGCTTTAAAGAGTTTTTGGGCATTCTGAGTGGTCATAGTGTGAACTTCTGTTACACTTACATGTAAAAGCTCCGCCATCTTTTCAGCCACCAATACTGTGTACTCTGGAAGGTTCCGTTCTCCTCGGTGAGGCATCGGCGTAAGATAAGGGGCATCGGTTTCAATCAGCAATTTTTCACGTGGAATTAAAGGCAAAATATCGACCAATTGCTTGGCATTCTTAAAGGTTAAAACACCTCCAATGCCAAAATAAAATCCTTTTGTTGCTAAATCAAGTAAATGTTTAGAAGCATTATAACAGTGCAAAACACCACCGACTTCTGAGGCATTTTTTTCCAATAAAATATGTTTACTGTCCTCATTTGCATCACGAATATGCACAATCAAAGGTTTTTTAAATGCTTTTGCAAGCTCAATATGTTTGGCAAAAATCGCTTGTTGCTCTTTTTTTTCTAAAGCTTTTTCATTTTCACCTTCAGGCAAACGAAAATAATCAAGCCCACACTCACCCACCGCAACACATTTCTCATCTGTCAAAAATGTTCTCAGTACATCCTCATTATACTGTTCATGATGATACGGATGAATACCTGCTGCAAAAAAAACATGTTCATATTGATGCGAAAGTGCTTGTGCCCTTTCTAAATCATGAATATCAGCGCCAGGAATAATAATCCCTTTAACCCCTTTTTCATAAGCGCTGGCAATTACTTCATCTACATCATTATAAAAGCGTTCATCATCCAAATGGCAGTGGGTATCAATGATCATATTAAGCTACCTCTATTCTATTTCTACCGTTTTTCTTTGCAATATAAAGAGCTTTATCCGCTTGATTAATCATCTCTTCAACACTCTCCAAATCACCAAATGTCACCCCAATGGAAACACTTATCGTTAAAGAATCTCCTTCTTTGGTTTTGATATGAATATGATTAACCGCACTTTTGAGTTTTAGAAAAAATTCTAAAGCTTTTTTCTGTTCAATATCTTTAAGAACTAAACAAAATTCATCACCACCAATACGTGCAATAAAATGATCATGCAAAAGATGCTCTTTAAGCGTTTTGGCAAGTTCTACAATCACCGTATCACCCACTCGATGCCCTAACGTATCATTAATCTGTTTAAAATTATCCACATCAATAAGTCCCAAAGCAAAAGGCTCATTACGCTTTTTTGCCTCTTTAAAATACTCTTGCATGGCATCAAAAAAGTAACGACGGTTGGCAAGGCCACTTAAAAAATCATTTTGTGCCATATCTTGAATTTTAGCAATATACTCTAAGGCATCCAATGAGTTATTGATTCGACACGCAATTTCTTCTCGTGTAAAAGGCTTATTAATAAAATCATTTGCGCCAATTTTTAGAAACTTTGCAGAAATAAGCTCGGTATTGGTTCCTGTCATCGCAATAATAGAAAGTTCATTTTTACTATAACGTTTACGCACCTCTTTGGTCAGTTCAACACCGTTAATCACAGGCATTTGAAAATCAGTTAAAATGAGTTTAATGTCAGGGTTGTCTTCTAAAAAACACCAAGGCTTCCTCACCATGCGCAGCCATAATGACTTTAAACATTTGATGTTGCAATAAGGCTCTAATTTGTGAACGTGTCGCCATTGAATCATCCACAATCATCACTTTAATATCACGGTTTTTATGCAAGCGCTCAATAAGCGTAAAGATATAATTGACATCGTCAATATTGCCTTTGTAGACATAATCAATCACATCTTTTTTTAAAATAGCTTCACGAACCTCTTTATCCATAGAGCCTGTTAAAATAATGGAAGGAACTTTGTGCGCTAAGACCATATCTACTACTTCACCATCAGGTGCATCGGGCAGATTTAAATCCAAAAGTGCTAAGAAATAATCACTATTTTTCTCAAGAAGCGCTTTGGCTTCAGCATAACTGTAAGCAACATCGACCTCAAATTCAAGACTGGATCCATTTTTTTTAACGATCAACTTCGAAAGTGCCTTGTTATCTTCTACCATTAAAATTTTTTCACGTGCCATACTTACCCTTATCGTTAATTCTCAAGAAGTGATTTTGCAAAAACCATCGCCTCTTCACTCACGTTTTCACCGCTTACCATACGTGCTAATTCCTTGATGCGTTCCTCATCTTTTAAAACGTGAACACGACTTACATGTAAACCATCTTTGGTAACCAAAAAATGCTGATTTGCCCGTGAGGAGAGCTGTGGTTGGTGTGAAATTGCAAAAATTTGGTACTTTGTAGAGAGTATTTTTAAAACATTGGCGACACTCATCGACTCTTTTCCGCTTAGGTTTGCATCAATTTCATCCAAAATCAACACACCTCCCTCTGAAAGCAAAAATTCGTTGTGCGTTGCCAAAAAAGCAAGACGTACACGATTGTATTCACCCGAACTGATTTTTTTCAAATCCACTTTTCCCAGATTTACATGTAAAATATCAAAACCGTGCTCTGCTAAACTGCCTTTTTCTAAAGACAAATGAAGCGGTGGCATATAAAGCTGAGAAAGATAGTCATTTAAACGCTCTTCTAAAAGAGGTAAAGAAGCCACACGTACTTGTGAAATTTTTTCACTTTCTTCATTCACTTCTTTTTCAAGAAGCAGCACATTTTTTAGCTAATTGCACCTTTTCAAAGGCAATATTTTCATAACGTCGCTAGTTCTTCTTGCCGTTTTTGCCTATGCTCTAAAGCCTCTTCAATAGAACCATAGCGTTTTTGAGCTGTGCAATTTTTCAATACGATCTAACAAAGATTCCACATCAATTTCATCTAATGCTTCTAGCGTTTCATTTGTTTTTCAAATAAAAGCCTAAGATCATTCATGCACGCATCAAAAAAACTTCCATCGGCTTCAATAAGTGTTAAGACTTCATTGACGCTACTCTCTAAATTAAAAATCGCCCCTGCTTTTTGCATAGCTTGCTCAATCTTCTCTTTTTTAGAGAGTGATTTTTTAAAGCTAATGAGTTCTTCATCTTCTCCTATTTTTGGAGAAACCTCATCTATTTTAGCAATTTCAAAGCGAGCAAACTCTTTTAGATCTTCAATTTTTCGCTCTTCTGCTTCAATAACATCAAGCTCTTCTTTGAGTGTTTTATAGGAAAGATAAAGCGTCTCAAACGCTTCAATATTCTTTACATGTAAAGAGTTTTTAGAAGCACACACGCCATCTAAAAGCTTTAAAAGACGACTGTTTTCAAACTCACTGTTATCTTTGACAGAGAGATAATTCACAAAATGATGCGAAAGCTCGACCATCCCTCTTTTTGAAACGGTTTGCGCATTAATAAAATAACGTGCATTTTTCGCTTAAGGGCTTTAAACACATTAGGTTCTTCTTCTTCAAAACCAAATGTTTCAAGCCCTAATGTTTTAGCAATAGTTGCTTCAATAATATCCGCATGCACATCACCATAGCCAAATAATGAAAGCAATCCATTTAGTAAAACGGATTTCCCAGCACCACTAGGTCCCGTAAAAACAATCAACCCGTTTTCAAATTCAATATCGCATTCTGTAAACGAAAGATGGTTTTTAATCAACAATCGCTCTATCACACATGCCCCCAATGTAATTTCTTTTTTAAAATATCAAAATAGTCTCGATCTAAACTATGAATCAAAGCAGCTCCTTGCTTCGCACTGCGTACACAAACCCGTTCAATCTCATTCATCTGATACGTATCTTGACCATCTATCACAATGACCGTATCCCCATCACTTTCAAACGCAATTTCAAAATCAACAGGCAAAACCAGCGGTCTTTGAGAAAGTGAATGCGGACAAATCGGTGTTAAAATCAAAGCTTCCGTCAAAGGATACACCACAGGCCCTCCAGCGGAGAGATTGTAAGCCGTTGAGCCTGTCGGCGTCGAGACAATCAGTCCATCCCCATAATAAGAATTAAATAATTTACCATCGACATATGCCTTAATGGTACTCATATGGGATATCTTAGAGCGAGAGAGAACGATATCGTTAAACGCTACAATTTTTTCAATTTTATCTTTTACATGTAAAGATATTTCTAGCATCATTCGTGTATCAATTCGGTAGTTTCCCAAAAACAACTCTTCAATAAAATGGCTTATTTCATCCGTTTGAATGTCTGTTAAAAAACCTAATTGCCCCGCATGAATTCCTAACACGGGCTTATGGTACGCAAAACTTCTACGGCAGAGCGAAATCAGTGTTCCATCGCCACCTAAAGAGATGAGCAAATCGCTTTCAAAGCACAATGATTCAAAAGAAACACCTTTCATCTCTAGCATATGAGCACTCTTCTCTTCAACGAGCATCTGCACACCATGGCGCTTTAATGCTGTTTCAATTTCACAGACATACCCCCGTAAAGAGGTATCATTGGGCTTGCAAACAAGTCCTACGGTTTTGATGGTAGTTAAAGGATGAGTATGATGAGTTATTTTCATGATTTCATTCTAGCGTGTCTTTTATTAATCAACGATTATGCTATAATTCGCCCTTATTACGAACTTTTAACGAGTTCAAAATCTAAGGAGAAAAAATCATGAAACACCTCTTTTTTATCGCTCTTTCCCTACTGCTTTTTAGTGGATGTGCGTATAAAAATGAACCCTTGAGCCTCGCGTCTTACAAATCAGAATACAAAGGTCCTTTGTTGCGTAACAATAAAACCATTTATGTACGTTTTGTTCAAGATTTGCGTGTGAAAAAAAAATACGATTGGGTATATTGATCAAAAAGGTGGAGACACCATCAATTTTTTTAGCAATGAAAACTTTGCAGAAAAATATACAGAAGGTCTAGGGTATGCCCTTAATCTTGCAGGCTTTAACACCGATGCAACCAAAAGTGAAGCCTCTTTAGTGGTTGAAATCTACATTAAAGACATTCAACTCATTTACAATGATAAAAATTTTGATGCCAACCTAAGAGGTGAAATTGAAATTGAAGTCATTGCACGAAAAGGCGACGAAGTGATTACCCAAAACTTTCGTCAAAAAGGAAGTAAATGGATCGCACCTTCTTACAGTTCTAAGGACTTAGAGCCTTTCTTATACTCCTTATTTGCAGACAGTATTGACCAAATTGTTTTACGTTTAACTCGTATGTAAAAAACTTACAAGAGGAATATTTATTCCTCTTTACCAATTACTCACCACAACCCTATTTCTTCCATGTTTTTTCGCTAAGTAAAGCGATTGATCGCTCTCTTCTAATAACGCTTCTTTGTCCGTAATAATTGGACTTAACGAACAAAGCCCTATACTAATAGTCACTTGAACAACTTCTTGCGTCGTTGCAATCGTCGCAACTTTCGTCTGCTCAACTTTTTCACGCAAACGCTCTGCTAAAATAGCAGCTTCTTCTTTTGTTGTATTAGGAGTAATAATAACAATTTCTTCACCCCCATAACGTGCCACAATATCACTATCACGCACGACATTCTGAATGATTTTTGAAAGTGTTTGTAGCACTTCATCGCCTACGGTGTGACCGTAGATATCATTAATTTTTTTTAAAATGATCAACATCAATAAGCATAAGGGTTAAGGGTAATTTATACCGTGTTGAAAGTGCCACTTCCTCACTAATACGCTGATCAAAATAACGTCTGTTGCGAAGTCCTGTAAGAGCGTCAGTAATGCTTTCTTGTTTTAAAACGGCCAAATCTTTGATATCATTGGTTGTTTTAAGTGCAAGTTGTCCTACGAAAAAAAACAAAAATTCCTCCTAAAAAAGAGAAGTAAACTGGGTATCAAAGAGAGCATACCAAGCGAATCACGAAACATCCAAAGTGTTCCTGCAAAAAGAAAATATCCTACAATAAACAAAAAAATCAATAAACGCAAGATCTTCCATTTCGCTTTTAATTTTCCATCGGGAAATTCTAAAATCAACTGCGTTATTGGCGTAAGAGGAAGAACTAAAAAAACGACACCAACACCCAAAATTAAAAGCTCAAATAGACAAAGAAATGAGTACATATAACCCCAAAATTAAAAGATTTTTTTTTGCGATGCGAAAAGATTGTAGCACAAAAAATAACAAGATACTCTAAATAAACTAAAGAAAAGCTAGCTTTAGCTATACTCATCCTTTAAAAAACGACAACTAAAGGGGTTCTTTCAACCCTTCACTTAGGAATAAACATTGAGAAGTCATTATTGTACAGATTTAGATGTTGCCAACATCGGCGAGATCGTAGAAGTGTGTGGTTGGGCAAATAGTCACAGAGATCACGGTGGGGTTATTTTTATTGACCTCCGTGATAAATCAGGACTTGTACAACTGGTGTGTGACCCAGAAGATAGCACAAAAGCGCATGAGATTGCTTCATCTATCAGAGATGAATTTGTGCTTAAAGCAAAAGGCCGTGTGAGAGCCAGAGGTGAAGGGCTTGAAAATCCACGCCTTAAAACAGGCAAAATCGAAATTGTGGTCGATGAACTGATTGTTGAAAATGCCAGTGAAACGGTTCCTTTTGTGATTGGAGATAACAATGTTGGAGAGGATGTCCGTCTTAAATATCGTTATTTAGACCTTCGTAATGCCAAAGCCTATGAAATCTTCAAACTCAGAAGTAAAGCTACCGTTGCGGTGAGAAACTCTTTGGATGCACAAGGCTTTTTAGAGGTAGAAACACCTATTTTGACCAAATCCACGCCTGAGGGTGCGCGGGATTATTTAGTACCAAGCCGTGTTCACAATGGCGAATTTTACGCCCTTCCCCAATCTCCTCAGCTTTTCAAACAACTTTTAATGTGTGCGGGTTTTGATCGCTACTTTCAAGTAGCAAAATGTTTTCGTGATGAAGACTTACGAGCGGATCGTCAACCTGAATTTACCCAAATTGATATTGAGATGAGCTTTTGTGACCAAGAAGATGTGATGAAAGTAACCGAAAATCTTTTACGTGATGTCTTTAAGGCATGTGGTCATGAAATTAGCATCCCTTTTAATCGTATTCGTTTTAAAGAAGCGATGGAAAAATACGGCTCAGATAAACCAGACCTTCGTTATGATCTTAGCATGATTGACGTCATCGATATTTTTGCAAACTGTAAAAATGAGATTTTCAGCAACATTGCCAAAGATACAAAGAAAAACCGCATTAAAGCACTCAAAAGTTCCTAATGGCGATAACATCTTCTCAAAACGCCAAATGCAAAGTTTTGAAGAATATGTTCGCAAATTTGGCGCACAAGGCTTAGGCTATTTTCAAATGAAAGAAGATGGGCTAAAAGGTCCTTTAACCAAATTCTTTGAAGAGTCTGATTTGCAAAAGATTGTGGATGCAGCAGACTTACATGTAGGCGATGCTATCTTCTTTGGCGCAGGTGAAAAGAAGGTTGTTTTAGACTATATGGGACGCTTCCGTATCTTTTTAGCGGAGCAGATGAACATCATTCCTAAAGATGTGTTTGAGTTTGTTTGGGTGGTTGATTTTGAGATGTTTGAAGTTGAAAATGGTAAAGTAAAAGCCTTACACCATCCATTTACCATGCCAAAAGATATTGATAATACCCCGATTGATGAGATGGAATCCATTGCCTATGATATCGTCTTAAACGGTGTGGAACTGGGTGGCGGAAGTATTAGGATTCACAAAAAAGAGATTCAACAAAAAGTATTCAAACTTTTAGGCATTGATGATGAAGAGGCGCATGAAAAATTTGAATTCTTACTGGATGCTTTAAAATACGGCGCTCCTCCACATGGTGGTTTGGCGATTGGGTTGGATAGGATGATGATGCTTATCACCAAAAGTGAGAGTATTCGTGATGTTATCGCCTTCCCAAAAACCCAAAAAGCACAATGTCTACTCACACAAGCACCGAGTGAAGTGGAGAGTGACCAGCTTCGAGATTTAGGTATTAGACTTCGAGAAAAATCAAAATAAGGGAGAAACTATATGAAAAAACTGTTTTTAATTATTGGTGCACCAGGCAGTGGCAAAACAACCGATGCGAGTTTGATTGCTGAAAAGAACAGCGAAACCATCGCACACTATTCAACAGGCGAATTACTTCGTGACGAAGTCGCAAGTGGCAGTGAGCTAGGCAAAACGATTGATTCCTTTGTAAGTGCTGGCAATCTTGTACCTTTGGACATTGTAATCAACACCATTGTAGGTGCTATTAAAAACAGTCCTAAAGATGTTATTCTCATTGATGGTTTTCCTCGTTCAGACGAGCAAATGAAGGCGTTAGATGCTATTCTTGCGAATGAAACAACCGTGAAACTCGTTTCTGTTATTGAAGTTGAAGTGAGTGAACAAGTGGCATGTGACCGTGTTTTAGGTCGTGCTCGTGGAGCGGATGATAATGTTCAAGTTTTCAACAACCGCATGAAAGTCTACACAGAGCCTTTAGCTGGTATTCAAGCATTTTATGGAGCAAAAAATCTCCTTCATAAAATTAATGGCGAGCGCAGTATTGAAGAGATTGTCTCTGAGATGGAAGCTTTCGTTAAAGGTCATATTTAGATGCACAACTTCTACTCTGTTATCATTGGCACGGAACTGCTCAATGGTCGCAGAGTGGATAAACATTTTGCTTTCATTAACCAAGAACTTCGTGAGCGTGGACTTTTACATGTAGGAAATTTCATCATCGAAGATTCCCCTTTCTTAATTCAAAACTGTTTCAATATGATTTTACAAGACCCCAAAAGTGTGATGTTCTGTTTTGGAGGCATCGGCGCAACACCTGATGATTTGACACGTGCCATTGCCAGTGAAGTTTTTACAGGGCAGGAATTATCTTTACATGTAAAAGCAAAAGAGTTAATTGAAAACCAATTTGGGAAAGAAGCGTATCCTCATCGCATTACTATGGCAATGCTCCCACCAAACGCTGATCTCTTAACCAATGTTATTAACAATGTTCCTGGTTTTAGCCTTTTTAATCGCTTCTTTTTCACTCCAGGCTTTCCTTCTATGGCATGGCCAATGGTACAAGAAGCACTCAACAAGCACTTTCCTTCTCAAGAAAAACTTCTAAGTGATTCTTTTATTGTAGAAGCACCAGAAAATGATTTAATCGAGATTATGGAAGCACTCCCCAAAGAACTTCATTTTTCTTCTTTACCTCGCTTTGTAGGAGAAAAACGCACCGTAGAAATCTATCTTGCCCATCACGATCCAAAGTTTCTCTATCAATGGAGTTCATTTTTTCGAGATGAAATAAGAAAAGCAGGAAAAACAATTAAGGATTGTTTATAAAATACTGATCAAGCCCCTCACTAATACCCTGAACAATCAATTTTTGATATTGAGGGTTATGCATATTTGTTGCTTCTTCAGGATTTGTTATATAACCAATCTCGATTAACACAGAAGGCATTGTTGCTCCAACAAGTACCCAAAAAGGAGCTTCTCTTACGCCACCATCATCAACAGAATAGTGTTGCTTTACACTTTTTAACATATTAGATTGTATATCAATGGCTGCCTTGTTCGAGAGAATAATTTTTTCTCGATTAAATACATTTAAAAAAGTCTCTTTAGAGTAATAATCCATCTCTTCAATATCCGATTTATTCTCTAGTGCAGCAACATTTTTAGAACGTTCAGAACGATCAGGAGAAAGAAAAAAAGTTTCTAAGCCTTTCATTGAGAGTTTTTTAGCTTCATTGGGAGCAGCATTTGCATGCAATGAAATAAATAAATCTGCATTTTTATCATTTGCAACTTTGGTTCTATCACGTAAATTAATAAAAACATCCCTTTGACGGGTATAATACACCTTATATCCTCGACGTTTTAACTCCGTACCTAACTGTAAAGCCATATCTAAAACCAAATGTTTTTCCATCTTTTTTTTGTAACCAATAGCACCAGCATCTTTTCCACCATGTCCTGCATCAATCACAATGATTTTATGACGATTTAAAGAAGTTGTTTGAGCCATAGGAGGAGATATTTTGGAGGGTTGTGGTATTTGTTTTTTCTCTGCTATTGGTTTACTTGTCTTTTCAACAGACTCTTTTTTGGGTTTAGCTTGCGTTAAGATAGGTTCTTTTTCCAGCGAAAGGATCACTTGATTATTTAACACACTCACATACGTTTCAAAAGAAGCAGGAGCGTCCAAAACAATACGAATTAATTCATTATTATATTGAGAATACGCAAGTGATTTAATTTTTTGGCGTTTGAATGGTTAAGGGAGCATTTAAAATAACTGCGGGAATATCAATGACTTTTTTATAACTACCCGCACTTTTAAGTACAAAAACTTTAACACTTTTTTCTGTCACAGAAGAGCCAAAA
>JAJOKG010000150.1:0-2718 GCA_021206415.1 Sulfurospirillum sp.
CGGCACCCTTGATGGCGATGGAGAAAAAAATAAGCGCTGAAAATACGTGGCCGAAGAGACCGCTAGCATCAACCAAACAGCCGATATCAGCAAAGAGAATTTGAAAAAAAACAGCAACGTTGAAAAAGAGATAGAGGCGTACCTTAGTGAATTAGAGTTGAAAAAAGGGCTCAATGAAGGGGATAAGTACATTATGGTCAATGTGCAAGTGATCAACGCCAAACCCAGTGATGAGCGTTTTACCTTTTCAAAAATCGTTGCCTATGAGAAAGCCTACATGAATGCGCAAAAAGATATGCTCATGAGTGTGTATGGGCGCATTGCGGTGGAAAAAGCGATGGAGTATTTTCAAGATGACTCCACAGGCGTTCAAGAGAAATTTTTAGCTGAAGTGACACGTCAAAACGAGGTAAAAAATCAACTTGAGCGTGTTTATGACAAGCTAAGCACACTCACCGAGGCAAAGTTAGATAAAGCGCTTGCCAAAGAGGGCGTAGAGCCAACAAAACTCAATGGTTTGGATGTTAAGAAAAAGCAAGAGCTTTTTAAAGATGCTTTTACCAAACGCACCATTAAAAGCTTTACTGCCAAATCAACACAAGGCTTTTTTGTGATGAAAAGTTTTTATGGGGTTGATCGATCAGGTGCGCCTGCTGTGGGAATTATTGCGGCGAAGTCTCCTATCACGTACGCTGTTGCGAGTGACATCGCTCACCAAAGAGCGCCTTCCATCAAAAAAGAGTCAGGTCGCAAAGCACTCTCGTTACTTCCTGAGAAGGGTGATGATTTTTTAGCGGAGATGGGGGTTCGTTTTTTCTTTGATGAAACAGGTCGTCCAGCGCTTGTTTCTTATGGCCAAGCAGCCTCTGTGTACAAAGGCGATGATGTGACACGTCGCTCAAAACTGCTCAATGCGGCGGGGGAAAAAGCACGCTTGCAAGCGGAAACTCAAATTGCTGAGTTTATTGGGACAATGATGAGTGCAAGCGAGCGTGAAGAGAAGAGTGAAAATGACACTACGTACCTGACAAACCAGCTCAATGATGTTACCAATGCCTCTGAAATGGTTGAAAAAACAGCGGTTGAAATTGTCGATAAAACCTTTAAATCTGCCAAATCCTCCGCAAGAGCGCATATGGCGGGGATGAATGAGATTAAGACGTGGGAGACTCAAGGCGAAAATGGTCAAATCATTGTAGGCTCTGTTGTGGTTTGGGATTATAATGCGCTGAGTGCGGCTAAAAAAAGTACAAAGTGGTCAAACCAACGAGTACAAAGGCTCAAAAAGCTCTACCACAACGCAAATGAGTGGTGTTAAAGGAAGCAAAAATGTCGTTAACAAAGACGATTTTTAGAGCCCTTTTATCTCTTCTAACCTTTGGTTCGCTTTTGCATGCGGAGGTCAGTAAAGAGGTTAAGGTGGAGAGTGCGTATGGCATTGGCGAGGGATATAGCCGTGTGGAAGCGGTCAATAACGCCATTATTGAAGCGCTCTCTCAACTCAAGGGTGTAAGTATCGCTAAAGAGCAGATTGTGGCACGTTCTGTGGTTGAGGATGAAAAAGGCGTGCAGATGCAAGAGGGCTACTCTGCAAAGCTTCATGCTCTAACCAAAGGGCGAGTCGATAGCTATGTTATCGAAGATGTGAGTGAGTTTGATGGCAAATACAAAGCCAGTGTCAAAATCACCAACACCACGGTCAAAAAGAGCTATGTTGCTCCTGGTATGTCGCACGATTCCAGACGTAAGATGGCGATTTACCCTTTTTATGGCGCTAAAGGCTCGTTTGATATTTTCAATGAAGATAAAAGCATTGCCGAGGTTTCTCATAAATTTTCCCATGCCTTAATGACTCAAATGACCCAAACCAGACGTTTTGCGATGCTGGATCGTGAGTATGACGCAGCCATAGGAAATGAAAAACGTTTGGTGGCAAGTCGAAACGCTCATCCTGATGAAGCCTTGAAATTAGGTAACGCTTTGGGTGCGGACTATGTGTTGGTGGGAACCATTTCGGAGTTTTCTGTTGTGCCTAGCAAAGAGCGCATTGAAGTCATTGGTGAAGAGCGTTATAAACTTTTTATTACTGCGGTGATTGATTACCGTGTGATTTTAATGGCAACAGGTCAGGTGAAGTGGTCAAACTCGGTGCGCTATCAAAATGCGTTTGAAGATAACCCTGCTGAGAGTCCAGAGTTTGTCCTCTCTCACGTGATGAATGATGTTTCAAGACACCTTAGCTATGAGATTATTAACACCATTTATCCTTTGCGTGTCGCTGAAAAGATGGGCAATGAAGTGGTTATCAACCAAGGTGGTGCGGGCATTTTGATGGGGGATATTTTTGAGGTGATGCAAGAGGGCAAAGCCATCAAAGATACCTATACCAAAGAGTCTTTGGGAAATGTTGAGCATAAAGTGGGTGAAGTCCAAGTGGTGCGTGTGGATGCCAAAATGGCGTACGCCCAAATCGTTCAAGGAGAAGCACCTAAAAATGCGATTTTAAGAAAACTCTCCATCAATCAAAATGCACAAAGCCAAAGCAGAGGCGAAGCAGTGAGTAATGTTGTCGTCGATGGTGGCGGTGGAATTAAACTTCGTTAAAAGTATTTCAAGAGGCATTGTGCCTCTTGAAAAAGCACCAAAGGAGAGCAAAATGCTTCAAAAAACGCATGGGGTTATTGCATTACTGATGGTTTTACATGTAACACTTTTTGG
>JAJOKG010000150.1:2818-5396 GCA_021206415.1 Sulfurospirillum sp.
TAAACTTCGTTAAAAGTATTTCAAGAGGCATTGTGCCTCTTGAAAAAGCACCAAAGGAGAGCAAAATGCTTCAAAAAACGCATGGGGTTATTGCATTACTGATGGTTTTACATGTAACACTTTTTGGCGATGATGCAACGCTTCAAAATCTCTTTAAAACCTATAACGTAGAGGGAACCATGCTCATTGAATCACTCGATGGCAAAGAGCGCTACGTTTACAATGAACAAAGGGCAAAAGCCAAGCTCTCTCCTGCTTCTACCTTTAAAATTCCAAACACCCTCATCGCCTTACAAGAAGGTGTTATCGACGCAAACTCTCTCATCCTATGGGATGGTGTGGAACGAAGTATCCCCTCATGGAATCAAGACCAAAATCTAAGCTTAGCATTTAAGCGTTCGTGTGTGTGGTGCTACCAAACATTTGCCCGCTCAATTGGTTTAGGAAAATACACGAGTTATCTTCAAGCATTGCACTATGGCAATGCAAAAACAGGCAATGACGTTGAGCGTTTTTGGCTCGATGGAGAACTTCGCATCAGTGCCTATGAACAGGTTGATTTTTTGAAAAAACTCTATGCTTCTGCATTGCCTTTTTCTCAAACCCATCTGGATACGCTTAAAACCATCATGATCGATGAGCAAACAGCAACCTATACCCTTCGAGCTAAAACAGGTTGGGCAGTTCCCAATAACGCAGAACATCACGGATGGTATGTGGGGTATGTCGAGAGTCAACAAGGTGTCTACTTTTTTGCCACCAATCTCATCACGCCTAAGAGTGATGTCTTACCTTTGAGAAAAACAATGAGCCTAGAAGCACTGAGAGCAAAAGGGATTTTGGAGTAATTTTTGAGGCTACTTCTCTTTACATGTAAAGAAGAAAATAGCCTCTTTTTAGAATATTAACGTGCGTATTGGCACTCGATTTCTTCTTTGGTCGCTTTACGCACATCAGCGATTACCCCATGAAATATAACATCTGTTCCTGCAAAAGGGTGGTTACCATCTAAGATGACATGCTCAGGAGTGACCTCTTTGACAAGATAAATGATGCTCTCTTCTTCGCCACTGAGTTCATCTTCAATGATCTCTTCAAACTGCTCACCCACATGGATGTGTTCGTCAAATTCACTACGAGGTTGTGTCACAATAAGCTCTTCATCAAACTCACCAAACGACTCTTTGGCAAGCAGTGACACTTCCACTTCATCACCCACACTTTTTCCCTCAAGCTCTTTTTCCACTTTGGCAAAAATATCACCGTATCCGCCATGCAAATAAATAAGTGGCTCATCGCCTGTATCTAAAAGCTTTCCTTTTTTATCGACCACACGGTAACTTAAGGTGACCACACTGTTTTTACTGATTTTCATTTTTTTCCTTTAAATAGTTTTTGAGTCTCTCAACACCTTCGCTCATATGCTCAATGCTTCTGGTGTAAGCAAAGCGCAGGTAATGGTTGGTACCATTGGTTCCAAAATCAACCCCTGGGGTCGTGGCGATGTGGATGTTTTCTAAAAGCTCTTTGGCAAAGCTGAAACTATCGTCTGAGTAGCGTGAGACGTTTGCCCAGATGTAAAAAGCACCCTCAGGTTTGGCATCTATCTCAAAAAGCTCTGAGAGTTCTGCGTACAGATAGTCACGTCGTTTTTGAAACTCCGTCTTTACCTCTTTGAGGTAGGTTTCATCAAAGGCTTCCAGTGCGCCGTATTGGCTAAGGGTGGGTGCGGAGATAAAGAGATTTTGAGCCACCATTTCTGCGTGACGAATCTTCTCTTTTGGCACAATGACCCAACCCAAACGCTGACCAGGAAGACAATAATACTTTGAAAAACCGTTGATAACGTAAACATTTTGGCTTCCAAATTCCAGCGCACAGGAAGCCTCTTTTTCATAGGTTAGCCCATGATAAAGCTCATCAGAGATAAAAGCAATGTTTTTGTTCTCACAGTATTCTACTAAACTTTTGAGGTTTTTTGCATCATAAATGTTGCCCGTGGGATTGGCGGGTGAGGAAATTTGCAAGGCATCAAGTGCGTGTCCTTCTAAATGCTTTACATGTAACTCAAAATCGTCCTCTTTACCAATGGGCATAAAACAAGGATGAATGTCTAAAAGATAGGCAAAATTTTTATAGCACGGATACGAAGGGTCGCTAAAGCCAAGCGTTGTGCCTTTTCCAAGCGTTAAAGCATAAGCGATAAGAAACGCACCACTGGTTCCAGGTGTTAAAAAAAATCTGTTCGATGTCAATGCAAACACCATAAGTTTGTGCGTAACGGGCTTTGATTTTCTCACGCAGTTCCACTAAGCCATGGCTTTGGGTGTAGGAAAAGCGGTTCTCATCAATGCTTACATGTAACGCTTCTTTGACTTTGGGTGAAGGAGGAAGATCAGGTTGTCCTATCTCAAAATGAATACAATCCTCAAACTTCTCCGCCTCTTTTACAATGTCCATCACAATAAAAGAGCTCATTTTTTCACAACGCACGCACAGACCTTTTTTTGATGGGATTATAGCGAAAGTTTGGAGTTTACATGTAAGGAATACTTCTTGCAAATCGTCTCGTAAAAAA
>JAJOKG010000150.1:5496-11221 GCA_021206415.1 Sulfurospirillum sp.
AGCGTTTTGCGCAGTACAAAGATTTTTACATGGCGCACAATGGGCTTTTATTTTCAAAGCTTGGTTTTGGAACCTTTAAAAAAGAGCCTTACAAAGAGGAAAACTACACCTTTGACTACAAAGAAGCACTCACAACAGCTATTCACAGTGGCATCAATCTTATCGACACTGCCATCAACTACCGCTACCAACAAAGTGAGAGGGAAATCGGCGAGGTCTTACAAGCGCTTTTTGCTAGCGGTGAAGTGAAGCGTGAAGAGCTCATTCTCTGCTCCAAAGGCGGGTTTATCCCTTTGGAGTTTCCGTTTCCCCAAAATCCTTATGCGTGGATAGAAGAGAACATTCTTCAAAAAGGCTTAGCTAGCAAAGAAGAAATTGAGCTTGACCAGCACTGCATGAGCGTTGCTTTTTTAAACGATTCTCTCCATCGCTCTTTGGAAAATTTACATGTAAGCTCTTTGGACATCTACTTTTTACACAACCCAGAAACCCAACTCCAACGCCTAGGGCATGAGGCGTTTTACGCACAGATTGAGGAGATTTTTCGGGCGTTTGAAACATGGGTTGAGAAAGGCAAAATAAAATCTTATGGGGTAGCTGTTTGGAACGCTTTTTTTTATGAAGAAGAACATAGTGAGCACATGAGCCTTGAGAGGCTCTATGAAATCGCACGCAAGGTTGGTGGGGAAGGGCATCATTTTCGCTACATTCAACTCCCTTTTAACATCGCCAAAACCCATGCCTACACGCTCGCCACTCAAAAGATGAGCGATGGTGCTTTTTACACTCCTTTACAGGTGGCGCACACACTAGGGCTTGGTGTCATCGGCAGTGCTTCATTGTTGCAAATGCACCTGTTTAAAAAGCCCTTTAAACCAGAGATTGGCTATTTGCTCGATTCGAAGATGATGCTTCAAAGCGATGTGCAACTTGCCCTTCAATTTTCCCGCTCCACAAGGGGGCTTTTAAGCGCACTTTTTAGCTCACATGAGCCTTTACATGTAAAAGAAAATGTAGAAATTGCACAGATACATGCAGTGAGCATGGCGAAGTATAATCTTTTGTATAAGGTGGAACGCACATGAGCTATGATGTGATCGTAATAGGCTCAGGCATTGCTGGGTTGATGGCGGCGATTGAGGCAAAAAGTGAATCAAACAGTGTCGCACTCATGTGCAAAGGAAATATCTTCAAATCCAACAGTGCACTGGCGTGTGGAGGCATTAACGCCGTCTTGGATTCTGCTGATAAAACACTTATTAAACAGCACATCAGCGACACTTCTAAAAGTGCCAAAGAGCTAGGTGATGCGAAGGCGATTGCCTATTTGTGTGAACAAGCGCCTTATACCATCGAAAAATTACAGGGGTATGGTGTTTTGTTCGACACAGATGAAAAGGGAGAGATTTTACAGCGCAGTTTTGGCGGAGGAAGCGATAATCGCACCTGTTTTGTCGGCGATAGCACGGGTGCGGCTATTATTCAGGTACTCATTAAACACGCAAAATTGATAGGCATTGAATTTTTAGTGAACCATTATGCGATGGATATTACCACCATTGAGGAGTATATCAGCGGGGTGGTAGCACTTAAAAGGGCTGATTCGGTGGTGAGTGTCTATCCTGCAAAATCCGTCGTCTTTGCGGGTGGTGGGTATGCGGGGATTTATCGAGGGTTTAGCACCAACGCACAAGATTGTACGGGCGATATGCTCAGCATTGCACTTCGTGCGGGTCTTAGTCTTAGAGATATGGAGTTTGTGCAGTTTCATCCCACAGGCTTTGCCAAAACGGGCTATTTGGTCTCAGAAGCCGCCAGAGGTGAGGGTGGCTATCTCATCAACTCCAAAGGGGAGCGTTTTGTCAATGAACTAGGCACACGAGATGTTTTAGCACGGGCGATTTTTGAGCAGATACAAGCGGGGCAAAAAGTCTTTATTGACATGCGACACATCCCCAAAGAGAGGCTTTTAAGCCGTGTGCCCTCTTTGTACAAAAGTGCCTACAATCAAGCGGGCATTGACCTCTCCTGTGAGCTTTTAGAAATTAAACCCGTGGCGCATTACAGCATGGGTGGCATCGAATCGACGATGTGTGCAACGGCTATGAAAGGGCTTTTTGTCTGCGGTGAATGTGCGGCTTTGGGTGTGCATGGAGCGAACCGTTTGGGTGGAAACTCCTTACTTGAAGGGGCGGTGTTTGGCGCTTTGGCAGGGCAAAAAGCAAAAGAGTACGCGCATAACAGAGATTTTTCACCCATTAATTATCAGGTTGTACTTAAAAATATGGGATTGGTGGAGCGCATTTTTGAGGGAGATTGCACTAAAAACTTCAATGCCATGCGCATCTCTGTGGGCAAAATCATGTTCGATAAAGTAGGCATTTTTCGCAACGAATTACGCTTGCAAGAAGCCTTTGACTATATGAAATACCTGCGCCTTGAGTCCAACACCTTGCACTGCATTGATAAGAGTAAAAACAACAATGTGGAGTTGATTTCTATTTTGGAATTGCGCAATGCCTTGGAGCTTAGTGAAGCGATTATCCTAAGTTCCTTGCACCGTAAAGAGAGCCGTGGGGCGCATTTTAGGGAAGATTTTGCGTTTACATGTAAAGAGGGAAATCGCCATGTGTTGGTTCGTGAATTGCAAAAGGGATTTTTCAGTGTCTGGTACGAGGAGAATCTTTTTGCCCAATGGCTCAAAAAATTATTAACCTAAGGAGAAGATAATGGCAAAAGTGATGTTGCGAGAAGATAACGGCGAAATCTATTTTTATATTGCTAAAAAAGATATGGAAGAGACCATTGTGACGCTTGAGTTTGAAGAGGAGACACACTGGGGTGGCGAGGTGACACTGAGTAATGGAGAGATATGGTGGATTCAACCAGGGGTAAAAAATTTGCCTAAAGAAGAGGTGTGCAAAAAATTAAATGATTAAAATGTGAACATAAATTTTGGATATTAATTGTTCAATTTTAACTATAATTTTTAGCATAAAGCGATGAAGGAGTGCAAAATGGTTGCTTATGAGGGCAAATGTGCGGATTGTCTCACTACAAGAGAATTAATGACACTTTATGAGACTGCCACAGTGGTTTCCAACTCTTTAGATTTGGTAGCGTCCCTTGAAAAAGCTTTGCAGATTCTAAAAAATAGACTTCATTTGGAAAAGTGTGTGATTCATACCTTAGGCGAGGATAATCTCTTAAGCGTCTACGCCTGTATTGACTTTAGTAAACATCAAAAAGAGCTTGCAACGTACGCTTTAGGTGAGGGCGTTACAGGATTTGCGGCACAAAGTAAAGAACCCGTGATTGTTGAGAATTTACACAGTGATATGATGTTTTTGAACAAATCAGGCAACCGTGATAAAAACGCACTTTCATACATTGCCGTTCCCATGCTAGTTGACCAAGAGGTGATTGGGGTTTTGGGTGCAAGCATTAATAAAACAACAGCAATTGACTTTGAAAGTACGGTGCGGGTGTTAACCATTTTAAGCTCTATCTTTGCGCAATCCATAAGGTCGCATGACATCAATCTCAAAGAAAAAGAGCGTTTAAAAGAGCTCAAACTTTACTACAAAATGGAGTGGGACTCTAAGGTGCATAATTTTGGTGACATCATTGGTGAGAGTCCTAAAATGAAGCAGGTTTATAACGTGGTTGAACGCATTGCAAGCAGTAATGTCACCGTTTTGGTACGAGGCGAGACGGGCACGGGTAAAGAGTTGGTGGCTGCTGCCATTCATAAACGCTCCAAACGCAAAGAGGAGCCTTTTGTCAAACTCAACTGTGCCGCCATTACCGATACCTTGATAGAGAGTGAGCTCTTTGGGCATGAAAAAGGAGCCTTCACCGATGCAAAAGAGGCACGAAAAGGGCGCTTTGAACTGGCGGATGGGGGCACACTTTTTTTTAGATGAGATTGGTGATATTTCCTCATCTGCGCAGGTGAAATTGCTCCGTGTTTTACAAGAGAGGGAATTTGAGCGGGTCGGGGGAAATAAGACTATTAAAGTCAATGTTCGTTTGGTAGCTGCCACCAATCGAAACCTTGAAGAGATGGTGAAAAATGGTACCTTTCGTGAGGATTTGTACTACCGTTTAAATGTTATTCCAATTGATTTGCCTCCGCTTCGTGAACGAGGGGATGATATAGCCTTATTGGTCAATTTCTTTTTGCAAAAATCGATGAATAACCATAAAAAAAAGGTGCTCATCACCGATGAGGCGATGGAAATTTTGTGCCAATACACATGGCCTGGAAACGTGCGTGAGCTTGAAAATACCGTAGAGCGCATTGTGCTTATGGGAAGTGAGGAGGGCATTAGTGCGGATGAGATGCTTTTACTGCTTCCTGCCTTTAATCAAAAATTAATGTGTCAAAGAAGGATATACAGTGAAGAGAGCTGAATTAGAGGAACAAATTAAAGCTGGAACCTTAATTCCTTTCATAGGAATGGGTGTTTTTAAGCAGACACAGTGTGAGGATGGGTTTCAAATACCTTTTGATAGTGACTCGATGATTTTGGCGTTAAATGGTGGGCGTGCGATGTCACCACGGCTGATGTATGAGTACTCTCGTGCTGCCATGAGTTTAGAACAGCGCAAAGGAAGAGCCTTTTTTGGAGTCAATGACCCATCATATCTTCACAGCCAAACCCTATCCTTTGCCAGAGGTGTATGTGTGGCTCAAAAGCCTTATGCCTCGCTATGTTGTGGATCTGAATTTGGATGATTCTTTGTTGAAGCTCTATGCTGAGTTAGACCACTTTTTAGTGACAGGGGTGAGTCGGATTATGGGTGGGTATGATCGCTTTATTGTTTACATGTATCATGCCAAGAAGAGGCGCTACGAGCGCATTGAAAAAGAGCTTTTAAACTCCATGTTGCCCATTCTTTTTAAGCCTTTGGGGTGCGTGGTGCCTGAGAAAAATTTTATTATATCCGATGCGGATTTTGTGGATTGGCTCACCGAAGCGATGGGCGGGTATGCCATACCTCCATTTTTAAAGACCTACCGTGAGAACAAAGCCTATCTTTTTTTAGGGCTTGATTTTGATCGGGATACGTTTCGTATGGTTGCCAATGAAATTACGATGGAGCTTAGTGGTGGATACAGTGTGGGAGATAAAAGTGAACTTACCAAAAAAGAGGAGAAATTTTTACTTTCACATCACATTAAACGCTTAGAAACCGATATGGAACATTTTTTAAAAGGTGCCCACTAAAGGGGCACGCTTTTTATTCGGCGACGCTAACCTCAACAGGATCACTCTCCCAAATACCGTGTTTGGTGCAGTAACTGTGTGCCACAAGGTTAAGTTTTTTGCCTGTGGGAATAATGGTAAACGTCACTTCTGCTTGTCCTTTTTTATCTTGACCACCGAGTGTTCCTGAGATAAAATCGGCTCTGGCTAAAAGAGTTTCTGCATTATAAAAGTTGTACATTGGCAATGTAGTGGTCAAAATCATCAGGATGTGAATAAGCATTGCCTACTTTGATCGTGACTTTAAACGGCTCATTTTGCTTTGCCGTTGGCTCACAGGCGATGAAGGGTGAGTGTCTATCAATATAATCTTTTTTTGCTCTCTCTCAACAGTGTCAATATCAACATAACGATTGATTTTTGGCATTTTAACTCCTTTGGTATCTTTTTAAATTTTGAAAATGATACAAAAAAAGTCGCACACAAGGAGTAAAGAAGATAATAAATGAGCA
>JAJOKG010000118.1 GCA_021206415.1 Sulfurospirillum sp.
AAAAAAAGCCCCGTTTTTTAGATGGGTACTATACAAAATCTATAGGAGAAAATAAAAAGAAGTGGTACCTGAGGCCGGACTGAACCGGCATATGTCTCCATACTAGATTTTGAGTCTAGCGCGTCTACCAATTTCACCACTCAGGCACATATTAAGATTGAATTTTAAGAGTTGGAATTATACAAAAAAAAAGCTTAAAGCTCAGTAAAACTGAACATTTAAGCTTTTTTACTATTTAAAAATTACGCTTTAGCAACAACGTCTTTAAGTTTTTTACCAACTTTAAATTTTACAGCTGTTGTTTTTGCAACATCTACAACTCTATCAGTTCCAGGAACTCTAGCTTTTCTAGCTGCTCTTGTTGCTGTACTAAATGTACCAAAACCAATAAAACTTACTTCTTTACCTGCAACAAGTGCATCACTAATTGCTTCTAGTGCTGCATCAACAGCTTTTTGAGTGTCTTTTTTAGAAAGACCCGCTTTCTCTGAAACTGCTTGGATAAATTCCGCTTTTTTCATTGCCAATTCCTTAAAATAAAGTGTTTGTTCGAGGATTGTACAATTTTTTTTTAAAAAAAGACAATAATTTTCTTTAAAAAGTTAAATTATTTCCCCTAAACGTCGATATCAGGTACAAGGAATTAAAATTGCTTATCTATTTTAAAGAAATTTATTGGAGCCAAACATGAGAGTTATGGATTCACTTTTATTCAATAATTCAATACGCAACTATCGTACTTCTTCACAGAAGTTATATGATGTTAATCAACAAGTGCATTCAGGCTCAAAGATACAGCAAAGTTATCAAGATACTAGTATTTACATTGATGCAATGCGTCTTAATTATGAAATCACTACTCTTGAACAATCTATTGATAGTAGTTCAAAAAGCGAAAAATTTTGCAAACAATATTGATACAACTCTCAATAAGTTTTACAAGTAAATTGGATGAATTTAAAAACAAAATTAACACAAGCTGCTAATGCATCAAACTCTCAAACCAGTCTGGATGCTATCGCCAATGAATTGGAAGCTTACAAAAAAGAGCTTATTAACTTAGCAAATACTTCTATCAATGGTCAATTTTTATTTTCAGGTTCAGCCCTTTCTACAAAACCTATCAGCGCAGATGGAACCTATAATGGTAACGGACAAAGTTTAACAGCTGTGGTTGGGTCTGGTGTTGAATTAACTTATAATGTTGATGGTCAATCACTATTTTTGGGTAAAGATAGCGATTATAGTAAAGTAGTTTCAACCAATGTTTCAATGTATAATCAAACAAAACTGTATCCAAGTGTTATGGATGCTTCGGGGACTAATACTAGCTCAAGTGAAGTCTATTTAACACCAACGGATACGATTCGTGATATGGTAGGCGATACAGACAGTGATACAACAAATGATCCAAATGCTCTCTTTTATCTCTCAGGTAGAGATACCGCAGGAGAGACTTTTTCAACAAAAATTGAAATGAGTACAACCTCTTCTGTGGAGGATTTGTTAGAGCGTATCGGTCAAGCGTATGGGAACACCTCAACCAACAGCCTCGTAGATGTGAGTATGAATGCAAGAGGACAGATTGAAGTCAAAGATTTAACAACAGGACAGCAAGTTTTAGAGATGAATATTTTTGGTGCGGTTGATAGAGATGCTGCAACTGGAACATCTGGAAATGCAAATCAAACCGATGTAAATGACTTACTTGCTTCTTCTAATGTTGATATTATCGCTTTTAATGCAAGTAATTATTCAACCAATAATTCTGCATCCACCGTGAGTTCACGAGCAGACAATTACACAACAGGTGTTTATCGTATTGGTTATGAGCTTGAGACAACAGACGGGAGTGTGGCAAAGGCTACAACTTTGTTAAGTGACATCATGCCAGAAGCGGATAATATCTTAGTAGGGGCTACCCCTTTAAGTATTACTGCAACCACCACTGTACAAGACTTGATGAGTGCCATTGAGACAGAGTATGGTTTAACGGCTGGTTCTGTACGTATTGAAAATGGACAAATCATTGCAGATGATGCGACAGGAACACTCAATGCAACCCTAATAGCACGAGATGCCTCCAATAACCCTACGGCTGGCTTTAGTATACCTGATGCGATGAATTACACACAGCGTGGCTTTGAAAAAGATGGTAATGAGTTAACAAGTAATGTCTCTCAAGTCATAAAAAAAACTAATGAATATGCAACAAATGTAACCAAACTAAGTGAAGTAGCAGGAGGTAGCACCCTCAATGGCAAAGCATTAAACATTGACTACAAAACAATTAATGGAACCAGTCGTTCTGCTACGATTAATTTAAGCAATGCGGGAAGTACCGTTGATGTGGATACTGACAATGACGGAACAGTAGATACCTCATTTACCATTTTAGATGCTAACGGTAATCCTACGAGTGCTGATGATGTTAGTTACCAGCAATTATCGGATATTGTGAGCATGTTAACATCAGGAACCATTCCTACCAATGGTGTTCCAACTGCCACAAGTACCGATTTAGAAGAGTATCAGTATGCGATTAAAACAGCGCAAAATAGTGTTGAAGTTGGGCTTGATGAGCAAGGGCGTCTTTCGTTGATGGATAAAACAGCTTCTGCAACGAAGATTTCGTTTCGTATTTCAGATAGTGATGCTAGTACTTTTGATGGAACATCCAATGCGGCACTTTCATTTATGGCAAATGATTCTGTAACGATTGAAAGCCCATCTGTGAATATATTTGAACAATTAGATGCCATGATAGAAGCCGTGAGAAGTGGCAACTTTCGTATGGATTCAACCTCTTCTGACCCACGAAATATTGGTATCCAAAATGCTTTGACACAAATAGATCATATTGCAGACCATGTAGAAAAAGCGCATACAAAGATTGGTGCTTTATCCAATGCTTTAACCGAGTCTAAAACGAGAGCCGAAACATTAAAAGTCAATGTAGTAACGGTTCAACAGGATATTGTGGGTATTGATTTAGCCGAAGCTTATTTAGAATTAACGCAAGTGAGCAATTCACATGAGCAATGCTCTCAGCGATTGCAAAGGTTAATTCAATGTCTCTTTAGATTACATGTAATAATTTGTTATAATGCCAACTCTTAATTATTTTTACATGTAAAGGATCTGTTATCGTCAAGGAGACTCTTTTTATTATTTTTATTGCTATTTTTCTTTTTTTTGGAGTAGCAACTATTCTACCTGATGCTTCTGTTGTAGGTAAATTTGGTGCGTATATTGGATCACTTAACCGGAATGTTTTTGGCTATTTTTCATTTCTTTATCCTTTTATTCTTATCCTACCATCATTTGCTCTTTACAAAGAGAGCCACGTAAATGAACGACGCATTGGTATCTTTTTAGCTTCCATGATTCTTTCTTTTGCTTTTCTTATGGCTCAAGCTATCATTGTTAGCAATGATTTCATGCAGTTTTGGAAGTTCTATTGTCGAACTTTTAAAAAGTTCCATTGGTATTTTAGGCGTATGGATTTTTATTATGGCTATTTTTTTGCTTTCCATAACCCTTTTAGTGGAATCTAGCATTAATGATTTTCTAAGTTTTATAAAACCACTTTTTACTAAAGATAAATCCCTAGAAGATTCATCAGAGAAAGAAATAACGTATGTTTCATCCCATGAGAGGGAGGAGCTTTCTCTACAAGAACGCATCAAGCTAGATGAGGAAAGTGAAACGACTTTAGAAAACACATTGAATGAAAAAATACCATTAGAATTAGAAAAAGAAGAAGAAATTCTAAAAGAAGAAGAGCCGAAAAAAAAGCCTTGTACGCCTTAAAAGTGCTTCTAAAGTCGAGATTTTAAGTGAAGTAGAGGAGAATAAAAAAGCTTCTTTTAGAGATTGACCAAGGTGAATGTGACAAACCCAAAGATTTTAAACTTCCTCCTCTCTCATTTTTGGCTAATCCTCCAGGTAAAACCGTTCATGTCAATGAAAATGAGATAGACCAAAAAATTCAAGATTTGCTTGAGAAACTCAGACGTTTTAAAATCGAAGGCGATGTGGTGCGCACCTACTCAGGGCCTGTGGTCACAACGTTTGAATTTAAACCCGCTCCTCATGTGAAAGTTTCACGCATTTTAACACTCCAAGATGACCTTGCTATGGCACTTCGTGCAAAGACTATTCGTATTCAAGCACCTGTTCCTGGAAAAGATGTGGTGGGCATTGAAGTACCTAATCATAAAATTGAGACGATTTATCTCAAAGAGATTTTAGAGAGCGAGATTTTCCAAAAATCCTCTTCACCACTGACGATTGCGCTGGGTAAAGACATTGTGGGCAATGCGTTTGTAACGGATTTGAAAAAATTACCGCATTTACTGGTTGCTGGAACCACAGGAAGTGGTAAAAGTGTGGGAATTAACGCTATGTTACTCTCCTTGCTGTACCGTAATTCGCCCGATACGCTAAGATTTTTAATGATTGACCCTAAGATGCTCGAATTTTCGATTTATAACGATATTCCACACCTTTTAACACCTGTCATTACCAAGCCAAAACAAGCCATTGTCGCCCTTGCTAATATGGTGAGTGAGATGGAGCGACGCTATCAACTTATGAGTCGTTCACGCACGAAAAACATTGAAAATTATAATGAAAAAGCAAAAAGCATTGGGGTTGAGCCTCTGCCTTACATTGTGATTATTATTGATGAGTTGGCAGATTTGATGATGACCAGCGGGAAGGATGTGGAGTTTTACATCGCCCGTTTGGCACAAATGGCACGGGCAAGTGGTATTCATATTATTGTAGCGACCCAAAGACCCTCCGTCGATGTTGTCACGGGTCTCATTAAAGCCAATTTGCCTTCACGCATCAGCTTTAAAGTAGGGCAAAAAATAGACTCAAAAGTCATCTTAGATGCGATGGGAGCGGATTCTCTTCTAGGAAATGGTGATATGCTTTTTACCCCTCCAGGGACTTCAGGGCTTATTCGTTTACACGCACCCTATACCACAGAAGATGAGATAGATAAGGTAGTAGAATACCTTAAAAAACAACGCCCTGTTCAGTACGATGAGAGCTTTTTAAAAGAGAGTGAAGAGGGATTTTCAGCTTCGGGTGGAAAAGAGAGTGGTGAGTTGGATGAGTTATTTGAAGATGCCAAAGCCATTGTCTTAAATGAGCGAAAAAGCTCCATCTCGTACATCCAAAGACGTTTGAATATTGGGTACAATAGAGCCGCAACCATTGTTGAACAACTTGAGGCAATGGGCATTCTCTCCTCTCAAAATTCTAAGGGTCAGAGAGAAATTATTGTTTGAATCACGTAAAGGAGTTTGAATGAGTTTTTTTGAAACGTATAACATTGAAGTGAATGAACGAGCCGCTTTGGGGATTCCTGCCTTACCTCTGGATGCGAAAAAAACTGCAGAAGTGATAGAACTTCTTAAAAAAGAGGAGGGTGACCAAGCGTTTTTAAAAGAGTTGCTATCACACCGTGTGTTACCAGGTGTGGATGAAGCCGCGTATGTTAAGGCTGCTTTTTTGAATGACATCGCACAAAAAAAAGCTTACATGTAAAGCGATTTCCGCAGTAGAAGCCATAGAGCTTTTAGGTACCATGCTAGGTGGCTACAATGTTCAGCCATTGGTAGATGCTTTAAGTTCAAGCGATACGTTGGTCGCCCGTGCTGCCTGTGATGCACTTAAAAACATTGTTTTAGTCTATGGCTCTTTTAATGATATTGAGGCTTTGGCAAAAACCAATGCCTATGCTAAAGAGGTGATGCTCTCATGGGCAAATGCGGAGTGGTTTACATGTAAAGCACCTATGCCTGAGAAGATAAGCGTTGCGGTCTTAAAAGTCGCAGGTGAGACCAATACCGATGATTTAAGTCCTGCTAGTGAAGCGTTCACCAGAAGCGATATTCCTCTTCATGCCAACGCCATGTTGGTAAAGCGCTTGCCTGGTTCATTGGAAAAAATCAAAGAACTTAAAGCCAAAGGGTATGAAGTGGCTTATGTGGGTGATGTTGTGGGGACTGGAAGTAGCCGAAAATCAGGCATCAATTCGATCCAATGGTGGATGGGGCGAGAGATTCCCTTCGTGCCTAATAAAAAAACAGGCGGATTGATTTTAGGTACGACCATCGCACCAATTTTTTTCAATACCGCAGAAGATAGTGGCGCACTTCCGATTGAAGTGAATGTTGAAGCATTGGAGACGGGAGATATTATTGATGTTTATCCTCTAGCAGGTAGAGTTGAAAAAGAGGGAAAAGTGGTTGGCACGTTTACCCTTATGCCAAACACACTTGTCGATGAGTACCGTGCGGGTGGGCGTATTCCGTTGATTATTGGACGAGGACTCACTTCAAAAGCCAGAGCCTCTTTAGGCATGGCGCCTGAGAATATTTTTGCCAAACCTGAACAACCCAAAGAGCAACAAGGGGTAGGGTATACTTTAGCGCAAAAAATGGTGGGTCGTGCGTGTGGTGTTGAGGGGGTTCGTGCAGGCATGTACGTTGAGCCTCAAACCCTCACCGTGGGGAGTCAAGATACCACGGGGCCTATGACACGAGATGAAATTAAAGAGCTTGCTGCTTTGGGATTCAGCGCTGATTTGGTGATGCAGAGTTTTTGCCATACCGCAGCGTATCCAAAACCCAGTGACGTTAAGCTTCACCACACCCTGCCTTCCTTTATCACCTCACGCAGTGGTGTGAGCTTACGTGCAGGGGATGGTGTCATTCACTCATGGCTTAACCGTATGGTTTTACCCGATTCTGTAGGTACAGGAGGAGACAGTCATACCCGTTTTCCTATTGGTATCTCATTTCCTGCGGGTTCTGGTCTGGTGGCGTTTGCGGCGGTAACAGGAAGCATGCCTTTAAATATGCCTGAATCGGTTTTGGTTCGTTTTAAAGGTGAAATGCAAGCGGGCATTACGCTTCGTGATTTGGTGAATGCCATTCCTTACTACGCCATTAAAAAAGGCTTACTCACCGTTCCAAAGAAAAATAAAAAGAACATTTTTGCAGGGCGCATTTTAGAGATAGAAGGACTTCCAAAACTTAAAGTGGAACAAGCCTTTGAGCTTAGTGATGCTTCTGCGGAGCGCAGTGCAGCGGCGTGTAGTGTTGCTTTAGATGAAGAGAGTGTGGTGGAATATTTAAAATCGAACATTGTGCTTTTAGAGTCGATGATTCAAGCAGGCTATGAAGATGCAACAACCCTTCAAAGACGTGCTGATAAGATGAAAGCATGGCTAAAAGAGCCAAAACTCTTAAAAGCCGATGCAAACGCTCAGTATGCGCAGATTATTGAGATTGATTTGAATGAGATAAAAGAGCCCATTTTGGCATGCCCCAATGATCCTGATGATGTAGCAACGCTGAGTGAAGTCTTAGCCAATCCTGAGCGCCCGCATAAGATAGATGAAGTTTTTGTGGGAAGCTGTATGACCAATATTGGTCACTACCGAGCGTTAGGAGAGGTCTTAAAAGGTGAGGGAAAAGTTCCCACCACGCTTTGGATAGCACCACCAACTAAAATGGATAAAAACCAGCTCATTGAAGAGGGATATTATGCTATTTTTGGCAGTGCGGGTGCTCGCATTGAAATTCCTGGTTGTTCACTCTGTATGGGAAATCAAGCCAATGTCCGTGAGGGAGCGGTTGTTTTTTCAACCTCGACTCGAAACTTTGATAACCGCATGGGACCCAACTCCAAAGTCTATTTAGGCAGTGCTGAACTAGCGGCACTGTGTGCACTTTTGGGACGCCTTCCAAGCGTTGAAGAGTACATGAGTTTGGTACCTAAAAAATTAGCGGGTAAAACCGATAAAGTGTACAAATATCTCAATTTTAACCTCATTGAGAACTACGAACTCACGAATTAAACAGACCTCAGAGCCATGGAAAACATGGCTCTTTATTTTTACATGTAAGGATTCTTTTGACTATTGCTAAAAATTGCCTCGTAACCCTAGATTACACTCTATTTGATACCCATAACACCCTAATTGATAGTGGTGCTAACCCTTTAATTTATCTGCATGGCGGATACGGCGATGTCTTTGAAAGCATTGAAAAAGCCCTTGAAGGAAAAAGTGTTGGGGATAGTATTCACCTTGAATTAAGCCCAAAAGACTCCTTTGGAGAGCGCCAAGATACGTTGGTTCTCGTTGAAGATAGAGCTCTTTTTGATGAAGCCATTGCGGTGGGTGATGAGATGGAAATGGTCTTTGGTGAGGGTGAAGAGGACGAAATGATGATGAGCTATACCATTACACATATTGATGAGGATAAAGTGGTTTTAGATGCTAATCACTCCTTAGCGGGCATGAGTGTTGTTTTTGATGGTACGGTCATTGGAGTACGTGAAGCTACCAGTGAAGAGATAGAGCAAAGACTCCCCCATCAGGTTGAGTCTTTACATGTAAAACCTCTTTAAAGCACTTTTGCCTCGATGGCTTCAACAATGTGGTGCATTTTATAGAGAGAATCGGGATTGAGTGAAATAGACTCGATGCCTTCTCTCACCAAAAATTCTGTAATTTCAGGGTAATCTGAGGGTGCTTGCCCACAAATGCTATATATTTTCCCCGTCTTTTACATGCCTGTATTGCCATTTTGAGCATCGCTTTTACCGCTGGATTACGCTCATTAAAGACATGCGCAATTTTACCACTGTCTCTATCCACGCCTAAAACCAGTTGGGTAAGGTCGTTCGAGCCAATGGAGTAGCCATCAAAACTCTCTAAAAAATCATCAGCAATAATAACATTGGCGGGAATTTCACACATAGCGTAAATCTTTAGATTATTTTTGCCTTGCACTAAGCCTTGCTCACGCATAATCTCAATGACTTTTTTCCCCTCTTCAGGCGTTCTTACAAAAGGAAGCATAATAATGACATTATCAAGACCCATCTCATCACGCACCTTTTTAAGTGCTTCACACTCCCATGCAAACGCCTCTTTATAGCTTTCATCATAGTAACGACTCGCCCCACGAAAACCAATCATCGGATTTTCTTCATCCACTTCGTAGCTCTTGCCTCCTGGCATATTAGCGTACTCATTGCTTTTAAAATCACTCGTTCGAATAATGACTGGCTTGGGATAAAACGCAGCAGCGATAAGTCCTATACCCTCACACAGTTTGTCAATAAAAAAAGGCTTTAGCATCCACATACGGAGTCATAAAAGAGCGAATTTTCTCCTCTTCTTTGATACTCTTGCCTTTGTGCAAATCCACCAATGCCATAGGATGAGCATTAATAGAGTGCGTCATAATAAACTCCATACGAGCCAACCCCACGCCATCATTGGGCATTTGGGCTAAATGAAACGCTTCGGCTGGGTTGCCTACATTCATCATTAACTTAGTTTTGGTAGGTTGTAAATTCATGTCAATGGTTTTACATGTAAAAGGAATCTTTCCCTCGTAAATGTACCCCATCTCTCCACTCGAACAATTCACGGTCACTTCATGAATAGGGGCTAGCACTTCAGTGGCATTACCACATCCCACCACAGCAGGTACGCCAATTTCTCGTGCGACAATGGCGGCATGGCAGGTTCTGCTTCCTCGATTGGTCACCACTGCAGAAGCTTTTTTCATAATCGGTTCCCAATCAGGATTGGTCGTATCAGCAACCAAGACATCGCCTGTTTGAAAGTGTGAAAATTCAGAGGTATCGTGAATAATCTTAACCGCACCACTACCTATTTTATCGCCCACAGAACGACCGGATGCCAAAATAGTTGTGTTTTTGCTATCAAGCTCATATTTTTCAATGCTTTGAACGTCCCGCTTGCTTTGCACGGTTTCAGGGCGTGCTTGTACGATGTAGAGTTTGCCATCTAACCCATCTTTTGCCCATTCTATATCCATAGGGCGTTCATAATACGCTTCAATCATCACGGCTTGGCGTGCAAGTTCTAGCACTTCCTTATCGCTAATACAAAAGAGTTTTTGTTCCTCCTCGCTAGTAGGAAGATTGATAGTTTGGTTCTCTGCATGGTAGAGCATTTTCTCTTTTTTACTGCCTAGTGAGCGCTTTAAAATGCTCTTAAATCCTTGTGTAAGGGTAGGTTTAAAAACTAAAAACTCATCCGCATTAACCCTTCCACTCACCACATTTTCACCAAGTCCCCATGTAGCGTTAATTAAGACAAGATTTTGGGAGCCACTCTCTGTATCAATGCTAAACATCACGCCACTGCTGGCTTTATCGCTTCGCACCATTTTTTGCACACCCACAGAAAGGGCGACTTTAAAGTGGTCAAACCCACGACTGGAGCGGTAACTAATGGCACGGTCTGTAAACAAAGAAGCGTAACACTGCTTGACACTTTGAAGTAATTTCTCAGGTGAGTTAATATTTAAAAACGTCTCCTGCTGTCCCGCAAAACTGGCATCGGGCAAATCCTCCGCCGTTCCAGAAGAGCGCACAGCAACATCCACATGTTCCATATCGTATTCACGAGAAAGCATGGTATAGGCACTTAAAAGTTCTTGCGTTAAGCTTTGAGGCAAGGTAGCGTTTAAAATGGCACTACGAATCGCTTGACCGCTTTTTTGCAAAAGTTCTGTATTGCTCACATCTACATCTTTTAAATACGTTTCAATGATTGATTTAATGCCATTCTCTTCGAGTAAAAGATGGTACGCCTCACTGGTAGTCGCAAAACCGTTGGGAACTAAAATGCCTTTGGGGGTTAATTTTTGATACATTTCACCCAAACTGGCGTTTTTACCGCCCACAAGGGGAATGTCACTCAGTTGCAGTTCATTGAAGAAACGAATATAACGCATCTCATCCTCCAGTAGAAAAAGTTACCTTTATAGTAGCACAAATGAGAATGAAAGAAGGTTAGAGTGTTTTACATGTAATGAAGATAAAAGGAAGGTTTTGAAACGATGTGTCAACAAAAATGGTCGGAGCGACGTGATTCGAACACGCGACCTCTACCACCCCAAGGTAGCGCGCTAGCCAGGCTGCGCTACGCCCCGATTCCATTTAAGCGGGAGGATTTTAACAAAGATAACCAAAAAGTTTTATTATAATAAACCCAAACTGCTAGTTAAACAGAAGAGCTTTTTTGTCATCACTAAGCTTCAAAAAGCAGTTGATAGCATACGCAGTGATGAAAAGTCTAAGCTTTGTTAAAAAGCCACCAATGGTTGTAGCCTTAA
>JAJOKG010000125.1 GCA_021206415.1 Sulfurospirillum sp.
ATGATTTTGCTCTTTATCGCTTAGGTCAAGAAAAAAATTCTATCTTAAGGCTTCACAATGAATGTGAAATATTGGCTCCCAAGGAGCTTTACAGTTCTAAAAGAAGGCTATTCTGCTCGTCATTTTTTCTTCAGATGTTGTAGCAGGTATTACTGTCGCGATTATCGCTTTACCTTTGGCTATGGCATTTGCAATTGCCAGTGGTGTAGGTCCTGAAAAAGGGCTTTTTACAGCTATTGTGGCTGGATTTATTATCTCCCTTTTGGGTGGGAGTAGGTATCAGATTGGAGGTCCTACAGGGGCTTTTGTTGTGGTACTTTATACGGTTATTTTAAAGCATGGTTATGATGGATTGGTTATAGCAACATTTTTAGCAGGCGTTATGCTTTTTTTAATGGGAGCATTTAAATTAGGAAGTATTATTAAATTTATTCCTTATCCTGTGACGGTTGGTTTTACCACAGGTATTGCTTTAATTATTTTTTCTTCACAAATGAAAGATTTTTTTTGGGTTACCTATTGCAACGATGCCAGCGGAGTTTATTGAACAATGGAAACTTTATTCTACACAAATGGGTGATATCAATTATTATGCGTTGGTTATAGGCTTTGTCAGTATTTTTTTGTTGATTAAACTACGTCATACATTTCCAAAAATTCCTGCTCCTATTATTGTGATTGTGTTATCATCACTGATTGTGTATGTATTTCAGCTTCCTGTAGAAACGATTGGGTCTAAATTTGGACAATTGCCCTCTACCTTACCTTCACCGCATATTCCTTCTTTTTCATTGGAAAAAATTCGTTTGGTATTTCCTGATGCAATTACGATTGCACTTCTAGGTGCCATTGAATCTTTACTTTCATGTGTTGTAGCAGATGGTATGACAGGAGATCGTCATCATTCCAATAAAGAATTAATGGCACAAGGTATTGCCAATATTGGGTCTGTCTTTTTTGGGGGAATCGCTGCAACAGGTGCTATTGCACGTACCGCAACCAATATCAAATCAGGCGCTTATAGTCCCATTTCAGGCATTATTCATGCTTTAATGTTATTGGTCTTCATGTTTTTATTTGCCAAATTAATTGTATTGATTCCGCTTTCAGCATTAGCTGCTATTTTGGTTGTGGTGGCATGGAATATGAGTGAATTTCACCATTTTAAAGCGATTGCCCTTAAATCAGAACGTAATGATGCTGTTGTTCTTTTAATAACATTTTTATTAACGGTTTTAATTGATTTAAATACAGGTGTTCAAACAGGTATTATGTTAGCAGGGCTTTTGTTTATCAAACGTATGATTGATGTAACAGAAATTGTCGATAAAAAAGATCAGGTTACTATGCCTTTTGACAGTAATGATGAACCTTATGAAACAGAAGATGCCTTTGCTATTTCTAAAAAAACGATTCCTCAGGGTGTAGAAGTCTATGAAATTGACGGCCCTTTCTTCTTTGGAATAGCAGATCGTCTAAAAAATGTCCTCAATGAAATTGAAGAAAGTCCGAAGATTTTTATTTTGAGAATGAGACATGTACCTATGGTCGATGCGACAGGACTTCATGCTTTAGAAGAGTTTTTAGCATTATGTAAAAGCAATCAAACCATTCTTGTCCTTTCTGGTGTAAATCAGCGTATCAAAATGAAAATTGAACGTATTAAATTGGATCAAAAAATTGGTCAAGAAAATATTACTGAGAATATTGATTTGGCACTTGTCCGCGCAAATGAAATTTTAAATAAGGGAGTATAACAATGCCATACGTTAATATTAAAATTACTAAAGAGGGTGCAAGTAAAGAGCAAAAAGAAAAACTTATTGCAGGAGTGACACAACTTTTAGTTGATGTCTTAGGAAAAAATCCAGCAACAACGGTTGTTACTATTGATGAAGTTGACATGGATAATTGGGGAATTGGCGGTGTTCAAGTCAGTGAACTTCGTAAAAAACAGAAGCCTTAATAAACTATTAAATGATTAATAGATACAATCTTGCAAAATTATTAACTTAAGGAAAAGTGTAATGGGTGAAATTTTTACATTTTTAGGTCTTATTAACCACTCTCACGATTTTATCATTGGCGCTCATGTTGTTTTGGTTGCTTTGATAAGTCTTGGATTGGCAAAGATGGCAACATCAAAAATGCAACTTGTTCCAAGTGGTGTTCAAAATGTGATGGAAGCTTATTTGGAAGCGGTCAACAACATGGGAAAAGGTATTGTGGGCGATGATTTAGCTCGTAAATATTTACCATTGGTTGCGACACTTGGTTTTATCGTTGGTATTTCAAACATGATTGGTATTATTCCAGGGTTTGAAGCCCCTACAAGCAACCTTAATGTGACATTAACACTTGCAATCATTGTGTTTGTCTATTACCACTTTGAGGGTATTAGAGCCAATGGTGTGATTCATTATTTCGCACATTTTATGGGTCCTGTAAAATTATTAGCACCCTTAATGTTTCCTATTGAAATTGTTTCTCACTGTTCTCGTTTGGTCTCTTTGTCGTTCCGACTTTTTGGTAACATCAAGGGTGATGACCTCTTTTTAGCGGTTGTTTTAATGCTTGCACCATGGATTGCACCACTTCCTGCCTATGTTCTTTTGACATTTGCTGGTTTACTTCAAGCGTTTATTTTCATGATTTTGACGTATGTTTACCTCGCAGGTGCTGTTTTAATTAGTGAAGACCACTAAGTAGCGACAAATAAACCTCTTGATGGACAAAGTACATCTTGAAAAATTCCTTAGCTTTTTGCAAGGGGCTTCTTTAGCCCTTGCAATTGCTGGGGCTTTTCTACATTTTTTTTTCTCTTTTTCTCCCTTTTGGTTTTTTTTACATGCCTTTTTTATTTTAGCTCTTTTTTTTGTTTTTTTTTATGTTGGTTTTTTTCTTTTTTTTTACTGTTCTTTG
>JAJOKG010000065.1 GCA_021206415.1 Sulfurospirillum sp.
CATTTTTTTGCATATCATTACGTATCGCTAAAGCCCGTGTTAAATGGCTTTGAAAATTATTTGCGAGGTTGAGACTCTCAAACGCAACACATCTTACATCAAAGCCCAAATTTCGGATACTTTCAATGCATTTTTCATCGTCTAAACTTTTTTCAATGATTGCCATCGAATAAACAACTAATTCGTATTTTTCCTTAAAATCTTTATCCTCTGCCAATGCACTCAAAAGCGAAAACTCGACCTTAAAAAGGAGAATTCTCCACAATTCTATCTTTTACGAGTGCGATTTTCTTCTTTACATGTAAAGATGTTTTAGGCAAAGAAAGCTTCTGTTCTTCCGCCCATTTGGCATAAAAAGCACTTGCCTCTTCTTCGATTTCAATGTTAAATGCTTTCATCTCTTCTTGCGTTTGAATACGATTGGTGACAATATGACTCATTAAAAAGTGCAAACTCATCATCTCTTCAATCATCCCACGTTCTTTACATGTAAGAAAAGAGCTGCTTCAAAACGGGGTATAAAATATCTCTCCAACAAGGATGATTTTCAAACCCCTTAATTTGCCAAAAAAAGCCGAGTATCCATGTACCAATCCCCATACGAGTCGCATAGCTTGCCTTTAAAAAAACGCTCCACGTCCAAAGAGTCTGCTAAGCCTTGAATCACCCATTCTACAGGGATTTCAAACGATTCACAAAAACTTCTGAGTGCTTTGGCATTGGCATCCATGAGATGATAACTTTTCCCATCAAACCACAGATGCTCCCCCCATAAACCACGACAGATCACTTCACACCCTCACCATTTGCCATTTTTAAAACAAACAAAAGATGCGCAAAGATAAAACGCTCTTTTTGAGTGACATCATACGTCGCATAACTCTGCTCAAGTAAGGCTATAAAGGAGCTTAATGTTGCATCCTGCGCCAAGGGCGTTTGAGAAAATAAAAACCACAGATTAATATAATTATTCTCTAAAAGGTGACCCTCTTTAAGATACCCATACAAGCGAACACGTAAGGCTTGCAAAAGATTTAATCACATGTTCAATGGGAGCATTGCAATGTTCCGCCCACGCTTGAGCGCTTATAAAGCTCAGGCATATTGGAGCGTAAAAATACCTTCAAATGTCTCAAAATCCAAGGGATGAGAGAGCACTTCAGCGAGTTTTGCAACATACGCATCATCTATCATCACATTCATGCCTTTACCTCAGATGTAAGACTATAGTGGCTTCCCTTACGCTTCATTGCCACTTGAATCGCATCAATGCACCCCGCAAGCACAAAGAGCCACCCTTTATGCGCTTGTATCCACAACGTAAGCTTTTCATAGCGCTCTTCATCGTTACATGTAAAACGTACTTCAATGCAGGCGAGCTCCATTTCTTGTACTAAAAGCATCGACTGCCCCACATGCCAAATCAACTGCTTAAAATGCTCTTCTCTTGCTCCCTTACGAAATTCCAAAATCTCTGCTTCAAGGGCTTCTAATCGCTTCATTTCCACATTTTCATGTGCGTCTAAGCTTCACACAGCGCTGCGGTTTTTAAAAACAGGCTTCTGTTGTTGTCCTCTGCTTTTGCTAAAAAAAGAGCCTATGGCTTCAACCTTCTGCGCCACTTCGTGTTGCACACGCTTAAGTTCTCCTTCACTAAGAGGTATTAATCAATGGGCTTTTTGGTCTTGCTTTTATCTACCGCCCCCATCACCTCAGCAAACGGACGCTCCATCGCTCCAAAAATGCGAGCACCGCCTTCTGTGGCATTAATGGTTTGCATCGTTGCTTTGGTTTCAGCGATATCTTTTTCAAAAAAGGCTCGAAACCAATTCCACACCGCTGTGGTCTTTATAACGCCACCCCCACCGTAACGCTCAACATAGCCATCACCTGCTTTGTGTTTCACTTCATCTTCACCAAACACATGCCCTGCTGAGTGACTTTTGCCCTCATCGCTGTACGCCAAATCTTGCCCAATAAGTACGCAAGTTTTTAAACCCACTGTGGTAAATGAGTTCATACGCCTTATTTGCCGCACTCATTCCAATACCCACATAGCCCCACGCATGCGCACCCGTTTCCATCATGTAGCCAAAAGGGCGCATATTCATCTGCATAATTCCAGCCTTAATACTTCCCACTACCTCAGGGTGTTGTAAAGAGCTAAGTGAAAAAACACGCCTTCAAACGCCTCTTTGGGTGTCTCTTTGAAAAGCGCCCCGTCAAAGGAACACGCTCCATAGAGACCACCACATCGGGCTTAATCCCATAGCGTGTTAAAACGGGAAAGCTCGCATCCACCGCAAAAATGGTGATGTAGGGTGCCATCTGTTTCAAAAGCGGTAATTGCTTTGCCAAAGAAGGTCCTGTGGAGACTAAGACGGCGACTTCGGTCGTTTTGGCTCGCTTAAAAAAACTGAAGCAAAGGAGGAGTTTTAAGCATCAAAGGAAGGTTCATAAAATGATGCTCCACACCCACAAGTGCGTCGTGCATATCATTGCCAGCCGATTGCACACTTTGGTGTAAACACTCCATAAAAAGACGGTTGCATTGAAGAATGAGCTCTTCATGTATCTCATAAAACGCACTGTTTACATGTAAATCATAGAGCTTTGCGTAACGCTGTGTCTCAAAGGTACTAAAGAGTGCAGAGATGGTGGGAAAATTAAGCTCATCTTTTCCAATAAGCACCAAACGTCCATGATTTAACTCCTCTGAAAAATCAACCAAGTGAAACAAAATATGGATGATATATGGCTCAGGCTCAATGACCACAATGCGTTGGTGTTTTTTAGTTTGCCAAAAGTGTTTCAACAATGCCCATTGCCATTCCAAAAAAATAAAGGTGGGGTACTCTTGGAAAGACTTTAAACTGCTACTTTT
>JAJOKG010000155.1 GCA_021206415.1 Sulfurospirillum sp.
CGTTGGTTTTCATTCGTAAGATTGTAGTTTAAAATGTATTAAACATAAATTAAATAGTATAAAATATACAAATAAATTTATAATATAAACTATTTTAAAGATTATATATAAATTATTTAAGATATATTATACATTTAAATAGAATAAATACACAATATATTGTATAAAAATAGCCTGTTTTGTTGTCGCTCTTTTTTTCGCTATAATGGCGAAAACTAAATTTTAGGAGAATATATGGCCTCTATCTCAATGGGCGATTTAAAAAAAGGGTTAAAAATCGAAATCAACGGGACTCCGTATAAAATTGTGGAGTATCAACACGTCAAACCTGGTAAAGGCGCGGCGTTTGTACGTTGTAAAATTAAGTCGTTTATGGATGGCAAAGTGATTGAGAAAACCTTTCATGCGGGCGATAAGTGTGAAACCCCAAATCTTGAAGATAAAATCATGCAGTTTTTGTACGATGATGGTGAATTTTTACAGTTCATGGACAGCGCAACCTATGAGCAAATCGCATTAACACACGACCAAGTGGGAGAAGCGGCTGATTGGATTATTGATGGGATGAATGTGGATATGTTGTACCACAACGGTAAACCTATCAGTGTGGAAGCCCCTCAATTTGTAGAACTTAAAATTGTCGAGACCCCACCGAATTTCAAAGGCGATACTCAAGGTGGCAAAAAACCAGCAACGCTTGAGAGCGGCGCGGTTGTACAAGTACCTTTCCACGTTGTTGAAGGCGATGTGATTAAGGTTGATACTGTTCGTGGCGAATACTTAGAAAAAGTAAAATAACGTTTTATCTTTACACAGTGTGTTTTGGCGCACTGTGTCCTCTTCTTTTTTTTCTTTCATTTTTTTCATTTCAAGGAGTTTTCACATGAGTAAAAAAAGTCATTGTTCCCTTAGCCGAAGGCTTTGAAGAGATTGAAGCCCTTAGCATTGTAGATATTCTAAGACGTGCCAATGTTGAAGTAACCATCGCAGCGTTAGAATCTTTACATGTAAAAGGAGCGCACAGTGTTATCGTCGTTGCGGATGCTCTTTTAGTGGACATAGATGCTTCGACCTACGATATGATAGTCCTACCAGGTGGACTTCCTGGAGCGACCAATTTGGCAAAAGATGCAACCCTCCAAGGTATACTGAAAGCTTTTGATGCGAAAAAAAAGGCGATTGCTGCGATTTGTGCAGCACCCTATGCCTTGCACACCGCAGGGGTGCTTAAAAAGCGTTATACCTGCTATCCAGGATTTCACACGAATATCACCCATGAGGGCTATGACGCTTCTGAAAAAGTGGTTGTAGATGAAAATATTACCACCTCACAAGGCCCTAGTACGGCAATGCTTTTTGCCCTTTCTCTCGTTGAGCAGTTGTGTGGAAAAGGTGTGCGTGAACAACTCGCTAACGATTTACTCTTAGGCTAAAAAGTTTTACATGTAAAGCGTGTTAGAGCGCTTTACTTCTCTTCATAATGCAGTTTTAATCCCTCACTGCTCATCACAAATCCACTGATAATAATTTTCCCCTCATGCACCATTTTATGGTGTTTTGCACAGAGTGGAATCAGGTTGTAGCGGTGGTTTTGGTGAAAATGCTCAATGTTGCCATGTTTATCAGCCATCTCTTGCGCATGAATGTGATGTACTTCTTCGACGTACGCACCGCACAAAGCGCATTTGGCGAGGTAGAGATTTTTATTGTATTTGCTGCGTTTTTTTCTGTTTTAAAAGCTCCATCTCGCCCAATTCACCCGCAAGGTTACGCCTAATCTCATACGCCATTTTAATAAATTCGCTATCCATATGTAAGGATTTGGCAAATTCCAAACCATACAAGGAGCTTCCACTGCCAATGTCGAGTTTTCGATTATAGAGCAGTTTGTCCTGCTCTTCATCGTAACTCACGCCTAAATGAAGCGCAATGACCTCTTTAAGCTCGGTAATGAGGGGGAGCTGGATGAGCTGATGCAAATGGGTCGCAAAGACAAATAAAGCACCCCTTGCGTGGAGTTTTTTAATGCTACTTGCCACAATGGCTAGGGCTGATTCGGTCTCTGTTCCATGGCTGATTTCATCGCCTAAAACCAGCGAATAGGGGGTGGCTCGATTGAAAATATTTTTAAGCTCTAACATCTCAACGGTAAACGTTGAAAGTCCTTTGTAGAGGTTGTCCGCACTCATAATGCGGGTAAAAATTTTATCGAACAGATGAAAACGAAGGCTCGCACAAGGAACAAAAAAGCCAGATTGCGCCATGATAATCGCCATGCCAAGGCTCTTCATCAAAGAAGATTTACCGCTGGAGTTAATGCCATAGAGCAACATGCCTTGCACGGTGTTGATGGAAGAAGCTTCAAGGGTAATGTGATTGTGTGGCATCTCTTTGGGGCAGGTCCCTAAAAAGAGGTCGTTGGGAATGTAGATGCCATTCTCTTCACGGGATTCAATGAGTGGGTGACGAAGCCCAATGGCTTCTAAAAAACGCTCTTTTTCATCCATCGGCAAAAGCTCAGGGCGAGTGTAGTTAAAATGCACCGCACACTTGGCATTGCTTAGGGCTACATCCAGCGTTCCCACAAAGGAGATGAGATGCTCTAAGGTGAGTGAAAAATGGGTCTCAATTTTCTCTAACATCTCATCGTAACGCTCTTTGACCAGCGCTATCATTTGAAGGTTATTTAAGGTAATGTCGTGCGATATCTCTTCAATCAACGAGGCGGAGATTTTGACACTGTTTTTGAGATGCCTAAAGGTAAAATCTTTGAAAAAGTAGTGTTTATCGCCGATGGTGAGAAAACTTTGCATCAGTTTCTCTTCAATGAGGGCAAAACGATTTTTACTCATCAAAATATAATGCCCCTCGCTCTCAAGCCATTCAATGCTAATCATCGAGCGATTACTCTCCTCAAAAAGCGCTTCCATGTGTGAGACAATATGCTCTAAGGCACCAAAGCGTTCATTTTTGTTTTGCTCAATTTTGTCAATGTTCGGATAAACGCCTGTTAGAAAAAGATTTTCATTGATTTGATCTTTACGAAACTTAGCGCAAATATCAAGCACAAACGTGCTTTGAAGCATAGAAAAAAGCGCTTCGGTTTCATCCAAAAGACTTTTGGGAAGGTTCATTTTTTTAAGCTCTGCTTCTTTTAAAATCCCTAAAATTGCCTCTAAAGAGGTGCTTAAATACGCCAGTTCCAAAGGGTGCAGTTTCTTAAGGGCAATGCGTCTTAAAATGCGCTCCAGATCATAAACTTGTTTAAGAGCGATGTCAAATTTTTTATAATCCTCCATCAGTTTCGTACTCAAATCAAAGCGTTCATTAAGGGTTTTTAAATCGCATATGGGATTGAGCAATCGCTCTTTTAAGAGCCGTTTGCCCATCGCCGTTGAGCTTTGGTCAATGAGGTTTAACAGGGTCATCTCCATAGGATTGCGTGAGATGATGTCTAGCTGTTCAAGGGCGTTATTGCCCATGTAGAGGTAGCGATTATTGCCAAGAAGGATGGGTCGGCTCATTTTCTCAATGATATTCGCATCGTGTTCAATGATAAAATCGCATAAAATCGCCAAGGATTCACTGGCATAGGGATAACGTTCAATGTCTAAATACTCAATGGGGGAGAGGAGGGATCGGATGGCGTAAATACGTCCAAAAAGCTCATTTTGATAGGCGACTTTATGACGCTCTTTGTTATGACTGTGCGGTGTGTTTTGAGTGATTTCAAGGTAGCTTTGTACCCATTCTTTATCGATGCTTTCGCTGTTGTAGGTAAGGACAATTTCGCTGGTTTTATAGGTTTGTAAAAGGTTGAAAATCTCATCTAAGGCGTACGTCTTATCTTCTCTAGTGCCATGCACTTCGTTAATAATGGTCTTACCCGTGCTGACATCAATGGCAGCATACCCTAATGAGTAAATCTGATGATTGCAGTCGATGAGCAAGGAGACGAGGTAGTTTTCACTCGATTCCATCACATAATCAAAATTGGTACCAGGGCTGATGATATTGGCAATGTAACGCTTGACATGCGGTGGCTCACCTTTTTGGCGCACTAAAACGATGGTGTATTTTTTGTTTGTACCAAACGAGAAAGGTAGCGATCCAGTGAAACAGCAGGAATCCCCGCAAGCAGAGGATTTTGCAAGGAGTTTTCTAAAATGGCCTTATTTTTGCGTGTGAGTTGAATGTTTAAAAGTTCTGAAACCTCTTTGGCTTTACCGATTTGGTGGGTTTCGTTGTTCACTTCATAGGTTTCAAAAAAAGAGCCAATCTCCATAAAGACAATGGTGTTTTTACCATACTTCTCTTCAAAAAAGTGTTGCAAATCAAAATAGATTTCGGTGAGAAGTTTCTCTTTGGAGTTAAGCAATTTAGCGATATTTTCGAGCATTCTAACCTTTACACAGCATGGTTTAAGGTTTTATTATACACAAAGGAAGCATAAAAAAAGGGGTTGTTGGGTAGAATAAAAGTATATTTTTTCAAGGATAGGTATGGAAATTGAAATTTCAACACCCGCACTTTTGTTTCCTGCGGTTTCACTGCTTTTGCTCGCATACACCAACCGTTTTTTAGCCGTGGCGCAACTTATTCGTATGTTGCACCGCCAATCCAATGAGCGTGAAAATTGTGAAGAGTATCAACAAATTGCCAATCTCAAACACCGTTTGGAGCTCACCAAATGGATGCAATTTTTTGGAGTGCTCTCGTTATTACTCTGTACGCTTTCGATGACAGAGCTTTTTATGGGCTATTTAGAGATAGGTAAAAAGATTTTTGGCTTAAGTCTGATTGCGATGTGTCTTTCATTGCTGATCTCTCTTTGGGAGTTGATGATTTCAACCAAAGCCCTTAATATGGAACTGAGCGACATGCATAATAAATGTAAAACAGGAAAAAAATGAATCAGTACTTACTCGTAGGTGAGAAAAATCGCCTGAAAATTAGCCGTTACACCGATAATGGTGTTTATTTGATTTGTGAAGATAAGGATGAGGTTTTACTCCCCAATGCGTATGTGAGTTATGCGATGAAAGAGGGCGATGAAATCGACGCGTTTGTCTATTTTGACTCGGAAGATCGCATTGTGGCAAGTACGGTGTTTCCTAAAGTGATGCTCGATGAATTTGGTTGTTTTGAGGTGGTCGATGTCACTCCTTTTGGTGCCTTTTTAGATTGGGGTCTGCCCAAAGATTTACTTGTTCCAAAAGCGCTTCAGAAGTTTCCTTTTCATGTGGGAATGAAGGTGGTGGTGCGTGTTTGTTTGGATGATGAAACAGGACGGATTATCGGTTCACAAAAGTACAACGACCTCTTAAGCAAAGACTTAAAAGCGCTTAAACTCCATCAAGAGGTGAAACTTTTGGTGCGTGAGAAAACGCCTCTGGGCTTTAAAGTGATTGTGAACAATCTCTACGATGGCATGATTTTTCACAGTGAAATTTTTGAAGAGATTGAAGTGGGTGATGAGAAGAAAGGGTTTATTAAAACTTTGCGCAACGATGGCAAACTCGACATTTCTCTTCAGCCCATTGGCGATAAAAATGAGGAATACGCCACTCAAAAAGTTTTAGAGTTTTTACATGTAAAAGGTGGCGTAAGTGAGCTTCATTATAAAAGTGAGCCAGAGGAAGTTCAAGCGCAGTTGGGGCTCAGTCGTAAAGCGTTTAAAAGAGCTTTGAGCTGTTTGGTCGAGATGAAGAAAATTGCAGTGAGCGAAGAGGGTATGAAGCTTATATGAAGCGTGTTGGGATTGTAGGTGCGGGTGCTTCTGGGTTGGTGTGCGCCATAGAAGCGGCTCGAAAAGGGCATGCGGTTTTTGTCTTTGAGAAAAACAGTAAAGTCGGGCGAAAAATTTTAGCCACGGGCAATGGTAAGTGCAATATCTCCAACCAAAATATCACGCTTGAAGCTTATCATGGCGAGGCAATTTCTGGTATGAAAGAGGTTTTAAAGCGCTTTGACACCTTTACATGTAAAGCTTTTTTTGCAAAATTAGGCTTAGAATTTCGTGAGGGAGAAGAGGGGAAATTGTACCCGATGAGCCATCAAGCTTCCAGTGTGGTCGATCTGCTGTTGCATGAGGCACGAAGCTTAGGCGTGCATTTTTTCTTAGAGAATGAGGTGGTGGCGATTGAGAAAAAAAGAGGGGCAATTTGCTTTACATGTAAAGGAGCAAACCCATTTGTGCGATGCTTGCGTCATTGCCACAGGAAGCCTTGCCATGCCCAATCTTGGAAGTTCTGGAAGCGGGTATGCGTTTGCCAAAGCCTTTGGACATCAGGTGATTGAGCCTTTTCCCTCTTTGGTGCAGTGCGTCTGCGAAGAGGCGCATGTAGCACTTGCGAGCGGTGTGAAAATGGAAGGTGTGGTAGAGCTTTTTGTGGAAAATCAAAAGGTGCAATCTGCCACGGGTGATCTTTTGTTTACCGCTTATGGACTTTCAGGTTCAGCTATTTTAGAAATCAGCCGAAAGGTTTCGCTAGCGAGTGTGCGAGGTGAAAAGACACATGTTGTGCTTGATTTGATGCCAACATTGAGTAAAGAGGCATTGCAGAGTCTGCTTCAAAAAAGAGTTGCCACAGCCCAAGGAAAATCGCTCTCTTTGTGGCTTGAGGGCATCATTCCTAAGAAATTAGCCTTGTTGATTATTCATCATGAAAAACTTTTACATGTAAAAGAGGCGTCAGAGCTGAGTGCTAAAGAGCTCAAAAAGCTTGTATTTGCGCTGAAGGCTTTACGCTTACATGTAACACAGACCAAAGGCTTTGAAAGTGCTGAAGTGTGTGCGGGAGGGGTTGATTTGCGAGAGATTGAGACGAAAAGTTTACAGTCTCGCCGTGTGGAAAATCTCTACTTTTGTGGGGAAGTGTTGGATGTGGATGGAAATTGTGGAGGATTTAACCTCCACTTTGCATGGGCTTCAGGCTTTTGCGTGGGACAAAGCCTCTAGTTCTTTTTCTCTTTTTGTTGCATAATCATATAGACAATAAAGGCAAAAACACCAATAGAAATAGACGTAAAGAGCAGTGAAAACGTTTTAACCACCACATAACCGACAATTAAAAGTGAAAGCAACGTAGGCACTTCATTGTAGGCTCTAAAAAACTTTCCACTGTGTTCACACTCATCTTTTTCAAGTTTGACACGAAAATACTCCAACGAAAAGGAGTAAGCGGTTAAAAGAGCTACAACAACAATTTTGGCATGCAACCATGTGCCTGTTTCAAATAACACAGGATTAACAATCAGCATGGCAGCTCCACTGAGCAGTGTCGCCCAAAAAGCAGGCAAACCAATGTATTTGTAGATTTTATACTCTTGAATCTTTACCACTTCTACAAACTCGCTTTTATGAGCATGCTCCACATGATAGACAAAAAGCCGTGGGAGATAAAAAAGCATTGCCATCCATGATAAAAATGACATCACGTGAAAGCTTAGTATCCAACTGTAATATTCCATTTCTCTTCCTCAAAGATCATAAAAAATATAGGCGCATTATAACAATTATAAGAGTCTTTTTAGAGACTTTATTTTAACTTTTCCCCCAAATTCCTTCTATACCATAGCCACAATGCGGACAGGCTCCGTTTGGGGTTAATGTATTGGTCACTTTTTCGCCTAGATGTCCTTTGCGTTGAATGACTTTGGTGTGACAGTGTGGACAGTAGGTAGACTCGTGTGCGGAATCTTCCACATTGCCTACATAGACATATTTTAGTCCCGCTTCTTTGCCGATGGCATAGGCACGTGTAAGCGTCGCATGGGGTGTAGGTGGAAGATGGAGCATTTTATAGGTAGGATGAAACGCACTGATATGCCACGGCATCGCAGGATCAAGGTTTGCTTGAAAATGTGCAATTTCTCGAAGCATATCATCGCTGTCATTGAGGGTCGGGATAATGAGTGTGGTGGTTTCTATCCAAATGCCCTTTTGGTGAGCATAGGTGAGGGTATCGAGGACGGGTTTTAAAGAAGCGCCACACACTTCTTTGTAAAAGAATTGTGAAAAAGCCTTGATATCAATATTCATGCCATCTAAAAAAGGTGCGATGGCATCAATGGCATCGTGGGTTTCATATCCGCTGGTCACATAGATGTTTTTAAGCCCTGCTTCATGGGCAAGTTTTGCGGTATCGTAGGTGTATTCAAAAAAAACAGCAGGTTCATTGTACGTGTAGGCAATGCTTTTGCATCCTTGCTTTAGTGCTAAAGCGACAATCATCTCTGGCGTGAGCGTTTCTCCAAAAATGCGGTGTTCTTTGGTTTTTGGGTATTGGGAAATATCATAATTTTGGCAAAATTGACAGGAAAAATTACATCCAACGGTTCCAAAAGAGAAGACGTGAGAATTTGGGAGAAAGTGAAACATCGGTTTTTTTTCAACGGGGTCGATGTGTGCGGCAGCCGCTTTTGCATAAACTAAAAGGCGCAATTTTCCCTCTTCAACCTTGCGCACGCCACAGATGCCATACTCTCCCTCATGCAGTTTGCAATGATGATGACAGGCATCACACGCTACCCTTCCATCGTTTAGAGAATGGCTTAACCACGCATGTGAAGACATAACTACTCCTTTACATGTAAAGTGTTACAGAACCAAACAGAGGCGTTTAACGCCTCTGTTTGTTAGGTTCTAAATTCAAAAAGTTTGAGGTTAAGATTTTCCGTCATTTTACTTAGATGTTCTGCTGCTCCTGCAATTTCTTCTACACTGCGAGCATTTTGGCGGGAGAGTTCATTGACTTTTGAGACATCTTGAATCATCATTTCAATATCTTTAGCCGTTTTAAGATAATTTTCAATCGTCAAATCAGAATCTTGGGTAGCTTTATCCATGATTTTAAACATATCATTGATTTTAGATTCAACCCCACTGGCGGTATGGGCTAGGGATTCGACACGTTTAGAATTTTGGCTCATCTGTTCTGAGCTATCCACGATAGATTGGACAATGACATTAATGGTGGCATTGATTTGTGCTAAACTGCTTTGGGTGCGTTCTGCGAGTTTTCGTACTTCATCGGCAACCACCGCAAAACCTCGTCCGTGCTCACCCGCACGTGCTGCTTCAATGGCGGCATTGAGGGCTAAGAGATTGGTTTGATCAGCAATATCACTGATAACAGTAAGAACGCTTTTGACTTGCTCTGCGTCACTGGAAAGTTGTTGAATTTTTGAGGCTAATTCAATCTCAATTGCAGCGCTGTGTTGAATTTCGCTGGTTAGGGTTAAGATGGTTGTATTGGCTTCGTGCAAATAGCGATTGGCTTCAACTAGTCCTTCTTTGCTCTTTTGCGCCTCACTCATACTTTCATGCATATCCGCTTTGAGTTTATCCCCTTGCTCTGTGGCGTTTGTAACAATGCTTAAGGAGGTTTCAACTGCTTTTCCTACACCGATTGAAGTGCTTGAGAGTTCGTGTGAAATAGAGGAGTTTTCCGTTGAAATAGACTTAGCATCGACAATGAGCGCATGGACTTTTTCAATAAAACGATTAATTTGTTCACTCGCTTGTGCGATTTCATCATTGCCTGTAATCATTAATTTTCGAGTAAGGTCGCCATCACCACTGGAGAGTTCACGTGCTTTTTCAATGAGATTGGTTAAGGGTTGCGTGATGATTTTATTGATGGCAACCCAAATGACCACTAGCATGATGAGTGTCATAAGAGAAGCGACTAAAACAAGGCGGTTACGAAGTGCATCGTTGGCCTCTTGAAAATCAGCGTCGTATGCTTTAGCCACCAATACCCAATTCCATTTATCAAACGTTTGAAAGCTTGCAATCACCTCTTTTGAGTCTTCAAAAACATGAAGCAGGCCATTTTTTTGCTCTAAAATTTTTTTTATCAAGCTCAGCGGTAATTTTTTTGCCATCCAAAGTAGGGTGAACATCGTAACTTAAACTTTTCGTATTCATGGCGTAAAAATAGCCATTTTCACCCATTTTCATCTTGTTAATCTCTTTTTCGAGTGTTTTTAAACCCTCTGTGAAATCATAACCAATAAATAAAATACCAATGACACTCCCTTTTTCAACAATGGGTGCGTAAACGGTGACATAATCTTTACCAAATAAACGGGCATTGCCTACATACTCTTTTTGGCTCATAATGGGTGCGTAAGCAGGACTTGTGGTGCCTAAAAATGTTCCCATGGCACGCTTGCCCTCTTCGTTTTTCAAGGAGGTTGCGATACGAATAAAATCATCCCCTTTTTTCACAAAAACCGTTGCAACAGCACCTGTGAGTTGTGTGAAGGCGTCAAGCTCTGTAAAGTTGTTATTCATCACACGCTCACCTGAGAGCAAGAGCGGTGTTTCAATCGTAGTGACAAGGGTGGTTTGAGTGGTATCTAAATGAAAGCTTTTAAACTGAGACTTTAATACAGCAAAGAGTTTTAGACTAGACTCTTCAAGGGCATCGTTGTAAATTTGTGCGGTTTTATGAAGGGCGACCATGCGGGCATTGACCTTCGCCTCTGTCTCTTTGGTGATGTAGTTACCAAGATAGCTGTTGATGTAAAGAATAAACAGTGCCATGGAGATAAAAATAATACACAATTGTATCCCCGAGAGTTTCTTCGCCAATGAATTCATACGCGTCTCCTTTTAATTAACCTAAATAGACCTATATTACAGTAATTTGTCTTATAAATTTATGGAATTTTTATTTTACATGTAAAAGAGTTTTGACCTTCTCAAAGGCGATTAAGTCCTCTTTTGTTACAATAAAAACAAAAACCTATAATGAGATTTTATGAGCGATTTACACTTTACCCATTTACATTTACATACCGAATATTCTTTGCTTGATGGCGCAAATAAAATAGGCAAATTGGCGAAAAAACTAAAATCACAAGGCGTGAAGTCTGTGGCGATTACCGACCATGGTAATATGTTTG
>JAJOKG010000041.1 GCA_021206415.1 Sulfurospirillum sp.
AACGTCAGAGTTTAATGTGACTTACTAAAAAATTCAAAGAGTTGTTTTTTATCACTCATAATGGCGGTAATATCATGGCGCAGAGAAATATACTCTTCCACTTCACCATGTGCGTTTAAAAGAGGTTGAATGGTTGTTTTTACATAGTAGCTTTTACCATTTTTGGAGCGATTTTTTAACGATGCCCTGCCAGATTTTTTTTCTCTGTTTTAATGGTATGCCATAACTCTTCAAAAGCACTTTGTGGCATATCGGGGTGGCGAATGATATTATGATTTTTGCCTAAAAGCTCTTTTTCTTCATAGCCTGAGATGCGGCAAAATTGTTCATTGACATAGGTAATTCGACCTTTTGCATCGGTTTTGGAGATAATCGAACTGGCATTGGTCACCTGTTTGTACTGTTCTAAAAGCAATGTTTTTTGACGGTTTTCTCGTCTTAAAATAATCGTATCAAGAATTTTTTGAAGTGTGGTTGCAAATTGGGCGAGGCTCAGTGGTTTAAAAAGGTAGCCATCCACACCGATGGTAACGGTTTGAGGAAAAAGATGCGTTTCATGCAATTCCGAGAGTACAATGATAGCAACATCGCTGTTATGCTGACGAATTTTTTCTATGACCTCAATTCCTGTCATTAACGGTAAGGATAAGGTCGTAATAATCACATCAAGATGGGCATGATGGTTTAAATAGAGATGAAACCCCTCTTTACCATCTTGTGCTGTGAGGATATGGTCGAAAAAATTTTGAAAAAAGATGTAGCGCACTCTCTTTGGCATGTTCGTTATGCTCAAGGTATAAGAGGCGCATCTCCTTGCTCATTTCTCTGAGTGTCGCAATGTGTGGTCTTTCCACTCAATTCTCCTAGTGCTTGTCCAAATTTAATATGTGTAATATCTTTTAATTCTAAGGAAACAGACTCTTTTTCAAAGAGCATCACAATGGTTGAACCCATCTCAAACATACCCATCTCCTCCCCTTTTTTAAGCCAGAGGTCATCGTAAAGGTAGCATTGTTGTAAAGCGCCTTGGGCGTTGGTCTGAATGCGCTCATCAAACGTAAATGAAATTTTCCCCACATTGAGCGCACCGACAAAAATCATATAAAAAAGCTGGTTCTTTTTGGTGTAGCACTCTAATACGACACGTTCATTTTCCACAAAAAGTCCCTCAATTTTTCTAAGCCATTTAAAATTGACAGGGTAGAGTTTTCCTGGAATGTGCACCGCTTTGGCAATGCGCATATCAATAGGAACATGGTAACGGTGGTAATCACGAGGGGAGAGATAAAAGTTAATAAAATCACCACCTTCAAGGCGGTCTTTTTCTTGTTTAGCGATATAATCGCCCAAAAGTGCACGTACACTGTACGAAAAGCCTTTAATTTGAAGGGCTAGACTGTTCTCAATGTTTCCAGAGGCGCTAATGAGGCTGTCACATGGGGAGATAAGTGTTTTTTCATTGATATTAAAAAGACGTTTGTGTTTGAGTTTTCGTGTAAAGAGCTTGTTAAGGCTTGGATAGCTTGTTGCCTCTTCAAATTCACTCAAATCCACCTTCATCATCGCAACATAACTTTTATTGATAGCAATTTGAAGGGATGTTGGGAACTCTTTTGACGCAAAAACGCCAAAAATACGAGAAGCAATGGAGCTTTTAAATTTTGGATAACGTTGCATAAGACTCTTTCGTAAATGTAATTGAATTATTGATTATACCAAATGATTGTAAGGTTTTTATAAAAAAAATGTGATACTATTTTCACCATGAAAAAACAAACAACTCCCTTTAATCATTTGATTCAAAATAGCGCTATGCTGGAAACTTTAACGCGTTTGGGGTACCACAACATGACCCCTATTCAAGAAGCCTCGTTGCCTTTTATTTTAGAAGGGCGTGACATTGTTGCCAAAGCAAAAACAGGCAGTGGTAAGACACTTGCCTTTGGTTTGCCGCTGCTTTTAGCTTTACATGTAAAGCAGATGCGCATCCAATCGGTGGTTTTGTGTCCCACGAGAGAACTTGCTGATCAGGTGAGTGCGGAGCTTCGCAAACTAGCCAGTTTTACACACAATATTAAAATCGTCACTCTCTGTGGCGGGACTCGTTTTGTGCCTCAGTGCATCTCTTTGGAACATGGCGCACACATTGTGGTCGGCACACCGGGGCGCATTTTGCAACATTTGCAAGAGAAGACTATCAACTTTGAGCACATTAAAACACTCGTACTTGATGAAGCAGATAGAATGCTGGATATGGGCTTTTACGAGGATATCGAAAAAATCATCGCTAAAATGCCCAAAGAGCGTCAAACTTTGCTTTTCTCCGCTACCTTTCCCAAAGAGATAGAGCAGATGTGTCAAGAGGTGCAAAAAGAGGCGTTACAGATAAGCGTTGAAGAAGAGCAAAAGAGCGCACCTCTTAGCATTTCTCAAATCGCCTTAAAGGTCGAAGAGCGTGAAAAAGAAGCAACGCTTGAAGCGTTTTTATTAAACGAGATGCCAAAGTCGGTCATTATCTTTTGTAAAACCAAAGTGGCGGTCTCGGAGTTACAAAGCTCACTCTACGAAGCAGGTTTTGATGCGCTTTGTTTACATGGCGATTTGGAGCAGATAGCCAGAGATGAGAACTTACTGCTTTTTGCCAACGGCAGTGCGCAAATCTTAGTTGCCACCGACCTTGCCGCAAGGGGACTGGATATCAAAGATGTGGAGATGGTCATCAACTACGAGCTTCCACACACCATAGAAATCTACACGCATCGCATCGGCAGAACGGGGCGCATGGACAAAGAGGGCAAAGCAATTAGCTTTGTGATACCTAGCGAAGAGGGCTTTTTGCATGAACTAGAAAGAGCGGGATTTGCCTTTACATGTAAAGATGCACGTGAGATTTTACCTTTACATGTAAAACCCAAAAGAGCTGAATTTATCACGTTGTGTATCGATGGTGGTAAAAAACAAAAAGTGCGTGCGGGTGACATTTTGGGTGTTTTAACCAAAGACATTGGCTTAGAGGGAAGCCTCATTGGCAAAATTGACATCTTAGAAAAATACGCCTACGTAGCCATCAAGAGAGAATACGCCGATAAAGCCTTTAACGGACTCTGCACTACGACGATTAAAAACAGACGGTTTAAGATATGGAAGTTGGGGTAAAGTAATTTTATATGCCACACATTCTCCTAGCCACTGATATTTTTGGCTACACAAACGCTACAGAAATTCTCAAACACCGTTTGGAGTCTACATCTGAAACAGTGCATATCATCGACCCGTACGATGCAAAGCCGATGGATTTTCACGATGAAAATGAAGCGTATGAGGCATTTAACCAACTATGCGGACTTGAAAACTATGCCAAAGCGTGCATAGAAGCTCTTGATGCACTCTCAAATGAAAATATCATCTTGATAGGTTTTAGCATGGGTGCATCCGCACTTTGGAAAGCTTTAGATGGTCGAAAAGATAAAAATATCAAAGCTTTTTTTTGGCTTTTACGCTTCGCAGATTCGCCATGCTTTAGAGGCAAAATTGTATGTCCCTTGTACGCTTATTTTCCCTAAGTATGAGAAACATTTTGATATCGATAAGGTGATAACAGAGCTTGTTAAACATGAGACGGTAACGTGTTTTAAAACAGCGTATTTACACGGATTTATGAACCCGTACTCTAGGCATTATGATGAAGTGGGTTTTGCTCAGTACAGCAAGATGATAGAGATGTTTTTAAGGCAAGAGTGATTTACATGTAAAGAGAAAGAAGGCTAGAGGGCTTTACATGTAAAGCCCTAAAAAGTGTTAACCAATGTTCGTGTAGACAGCTTGTACGTCATCGTCATCTTCAATTTTTTCGATGACTTTTTCAATATCGACCATTTGTTCTTCTGTGAATGAAAGAGGTGTGTTGGCAATGCGCTCTAGGGTTGCTTTGGTGAGGGTAATGCCAAGGCTATCAAACGCTGCGTTGAGGCTTCCAAAGTTGGTGTAATCCGCATAAACCAGTACCACGCCATCTTCTTCTTCAATCTCTTCAAGCCCCGCATCAATGAGTTCAAGTTCAAGCGCTTCAATGTCCATGTGAGGCGTTTTGGCAAATTCAAAAACGGCTTTGCGTGAGAACATAAAATCCAGTGAGCCGTTGTTTAGCATCTCTGCGCCTGATTTTTTAAAGGCACTTTTAATGTTGGCAACGGTTCGGGTGTTGTTATCGGTGGCACATTCGACAAAAAAGAGTGAACCATGCGGTCCTTTGCCCTCATAGGTCACTTCGCTAAGTGTTTGGGCATCTTTTCCAAGCGCTCGTTTAATGGCGGCATCAATGTTGTCTTTAGGCATATTTTCCGCTTTGGCATTGAGAATGGCGGTACGAAGTTTTGCATTACTTTCAGGATCTCCACCTCCCTCTTTTGCTGCCATCATAATGGCACGGCCAAGTCTAGGAAATACACGGGACATATTTCCCCAACGCTTCATTTTTGCGGCTTTTCGGTATTCAAACGCTCTTCCCATAGGGTTTTATTCCTTCTTCAGTATATGATTTGTTTTTCTAATTATACCTTTTTAAAAATAAGAGTATTATTTTGCAAAAACAAAGGAAATAGGGATGGAAAATCTAAAAAAAGTGTATGAAAAGCATGGATTTGAGTTAATTTGTGTTCCTAACAAAGAAGAGGCGCTTCGTGTGGCAATGAGTTTTGTGAAACCACAGATGCGCATTGGCTTTGGAGGCTCAACCAGTGTCAAAGAGATTGGGCTGTATGAGTATGTGACTTCACGCAAAGATATTACGCTCTTTAATCAATACGAATCAGGCATTAGCATGGAAGAAAATGTAGAACGAAGAAGGCAAGGGCTTTTGGTGGATTTGTACATTTGTAGCACCAATGCACTGAGTAAAAATGGTGAACTCATTAATGCCGATGGAAGCGGAAATAGAGTTGCGGCACAAATGTTTGGACCTAAAAAAGTTTTGATTATTGCGGGTAAAAATAAACTGGTTGAGACGATTGAGGATGGATTTAAGCGGATTCGTGAGGTTGCGGCACCTAAAAATCTTGAGCGTATGAATAATGTTGCCAAAAGCATGGGAAAAGTACCTCGTTATACTCTTGAAACGATAGGACAGAAGTTTAGTTATATCACAGGAGATGAGGTAGGTAGAACGAGCATTATTTTAGTCGATGAGGATTTAGGTTTTTAAAATTTTTTTCGTGAAATTAATGTTAAATTGATTGTTTTGTTTGTCGATGCTTGTTTTATCGTAAGCAATGCCAAGATTAAAATCTTTTGAAAGTTCATTGAGTTTAAATGAACTATAAATACCTGTGTAAGAGAGGGTGTTTTGGGTGTCATTGGCGATGACATAGCGTGAGCCAAATAACACATCTTTGCGAAGTGCATAATTAACATCGAGTGCATAGGCTTGCGTATTGGGTGCGTAGTTATTGGAGCTTAATGTCGAAGAGGTGGGCAAAAGAGTGTCTTTGCCATCTAAATTACTATTGGCATCGTGCATTCCATCAAACACTTTCGAGTAGGCTACGTAGCTTCCAAAATTTTCATAATTCATTTGTGCTTTCATACCCAGTGCATTGACCATAGAAATATCACTTTGGCTATGTGTTTGCTTATAGGTATCCGTATAGTAGTTTGCACTAAGTTTATACCCAAAATCAGACGATTCTTTTGCATAGAGTGCTTCTGTGTAGTAAAGGGTGTTTTCACTCTCACTAAAAGCAGTTTGCGTCGCAAAAGACTGAGTGGCAAGTTCAACTTTTAAGCCTCCTATGGGCGCACTTTGGTAACGAAAAAGAAGTTTTTGTGTGCGTGAAGCAGAGTAGGGATTTGCATCTTCTACGCCTTCATCATACGTTGCGTTTATTTTATGACTTAAATTGCCATCGAGCAAAGCGTCTATGAGGGTATCAGCTGCAAAAAGTGTATGGGTAAAAAAAATGAAGTTAAAAATGAATTTTTTCATGATATGTGAGAGTGTAAAGCCACAAAAATGGCTTTACATGTAAAAAGCAGAGGGAATGATTTACATCATTCCGCCCATGCCTCCCATACCGCCCATGCCACTCATATCTGGCATTGCAGGTGCTTTATCTTCTTTTGCGTTGGTAATGGTCGCTTCTGTGGTTAACAGTAAACTTGCCACAGAAACTGCATTTTGAAGCGCAATACGAGATACTTTAACCGGATCAACAATGCCTGCCTCAAACATATCCACATACTCGCCTGTTGCAGCGTTAAAGCCATAGTTTGCTTTAGTGCTTGTAAGAACGTTGTTTGCAACCACACCCGCATCAAAACCAGCATTTTCAGCAATTTGTTTTAGAGGAGCTTTAAGCGCACGTGTCACGATTTCCGCACCAATCGCTTCATCACCGCTCACGTTAAGCTTGATTTTTGCATTGGCAAGAAGCAGTGCTGAACCACCTCCCACAACAATACCTTCTTCAACAGCAGCTTTGGTCGCAGAAAGAGCGTCATCTACTCTGTCTTTTTTCTCTTTCATTTCAGTCTCAGTCGCAGCTCCCACTTTAATAACCGCAACACCACCACTGAGTTTTGCTAAACGCTCTTGAAGTTTCTCTCTATCATAATCACTGCTGGTTTCTGCGATTTGTGCTTTGATTTGAGCTACACGTGCATCGATGCGTGCTTTTTCGCCATTACCATTAACGATGGTTGTGTTGTCTTTGTCAATCACAATACGAGAAGCTTGACCAAGATCTGCTAGAGTTGCACTCTCTAATGTACGTCCCAACTCTTCGCTAATCACTTCACCACCACTGATAATAGCGATATCTTCAAGCATTGCTTTTCTTCTATCACCAAAACCTGGCGCTTTTACCGCAGCGATGTTTAGAACACCTCTGAGTTTATTGACAACGAGGGTTGCCAACGCTTCACCATCAATGTCTTCAGCAATGAGTAAAAGAGGTTTACCTGTTTTTTGAACTTGCTCTAATACTGGAAGTAAATCTTTAAGGTTAGAGATTTTTTTATCAAACAATAAAATATAAGGATGCTCTAAAACGGTTTGCATTTTCTCAGGATTGGTTACAAAGTAAGGAGAAAGGTAACCACGGTCAAATTGCATACCCTCAACGACGTCTAACTCATCTTGAATACCTTTGGCTTCTTCAACGGTAATAACGCCATCTTTGCCCACTTTTTCCATTGCTTCAGCAATTAACTCACCAATAACCGTGTCAGAGTTGGCTGAAATGGTAGCAACCTGAGCGATCTCTTTTTTATCTTTAACAGTTTTTGACATAGCTTTAAGCTCTGCAATAATCGCTTCAGCTGCTTTATCCATACCACGTTTTACTTCCACAGGATTTGCACCAGCAGTGATGTTTCTAAGACCCTCTTTGAAAATAGCATGCGCTAAAACAGTAGCAGTCGTTGTACCATCACCCGCTTGGTCTGCCGTTTTAGAAGCGACTTCTTTCACCAGTTGTGCACCCATGTTTTCAATAGTATCTTTAAGCTCAATTTCTTTTGCCACAGAAACACCATCTTTTGTAATACTTGGCGCACCAAAGCTTTTTTGAATCAAAACATTGCGACCACGTGGTCCCATGGTGACTTTTACAGCATCGTTGAGTTTTTTAACACCTTCATAAAGGGCATTTCTTGCATTGTCTGAAAATTGAATCTCTTTTGCCATACTTTTCTCCTAAATTTTTTTTTAAATTTTTAATTATAAAACACCCAAAATATCATCGAGGTTCATGACCAAATAGGTTTTCCCATCGAGTGTTAGCTCTGTACCAGCATATTTGCCAAATACAACTTTATCTCCAAGTTTGACAAGTCCTTTTTCTTCAACTTTAGGACTAATAGCTCTAACAATACCGCTAAGAGGTTTTTCTTTGGCATTGTCAGGAATGATAATACCTGTTGCAGTTGTAGTAGCTTCTTCGATTCTCTCAAGAAGTACACGTTTACCAAGTGGTTTGAAAGTCATGTGTTCGTCCTTTTGACTAAAATTTTTAGCACTCGTTTGTTGCGAGTGACAGAATTTTACTTGAAAATCATTCAAAAGTCAAGAAAAAAACGCCTAAAGTTTAGTCTTATATGCTCAATGTTTTTTAGTTTTCTCAGGCAAATGACACACTAATGAAAATTAACCTATTTATAAGTTTTCTAACTATATAATTCCCACCTCTTTTAACCATGTCAAGGTAGCTCAGCTGGTTAGAGCGCTGGTCTCATAAGCCGGAGGTCGAGGGTTCGAGTCCCTCTCTTGACACCACTGACAAAACTTCAAAATCCCCTTAAAATAGAACTTCTAAGTATTTTATTCAATTAGTAACATAGCGGTTTCTTTTGCAATCAACTGTCAAAATGACAAGTTTTTGACAAGATTTAGGCACAGTCAAAGACACATTGTGCCTAAAATTTAAATATGTTCATGAGTTAAATTAGCGTTTTAAAAGCAATCAAATTTATGATGCAAGGATAAGAGAAAGTCTTATCTTTCTCCTATCTGCCTAAACTAGAATTTATAGTTGATGCCCAAATAGTATTGGGTAGCAGTTTTACCTTCCAGTTTGACTGAGACTCCGGAAATACTCCCAGAATCTTCTACATTGCTAATATTCATATAGCGAATGCCAGCTTCCAATTCGGCTTTTGGACTGAGTGCATAGATCAAACCAGCCTCAACTCCTGCTGCAAAGCCAGCAGGCTTGTCTAAAACCGGCATATCATCAACTTTACCTTTGATATAGGAGACATTTGCTCCAATAAAAGGTGTAATAGAAGATGAGTTCTTAATTAAATAGTCATATCCAAGACCCCATGACCATGATGAAAAGTCATCTTTTTTGTTTTGATAGTTCAGTGCAGTATAAATACGGCTATTATCAAAATACTTACCAATTTTAATTGATTCATAGGTAGTATTCATGGTATCTGTGATACTGGCTGTTGTACCGCCTGAACTTGCCGTTGCTTTCATTTTAATATCCATGCCACCAAATTCCGTGCCCATAAACCAACCATTGCCCATATCCGCAGCCATTAATGCTGACCCCATCATCAAAAGTGATGCTGCTACAATGCTTTTTTTCATCGATACTCCTTTTTAAATTTCCTATTTCAAATAGGGATGTGAAATCTTATAAAGAAGCCTGCCCATAAAATGTCTAAGTATCATTTTATAGATTTAACGTCAGTAAATTTAGCATCGCAGTAAAATATTCTATTCAAGTCAAAATATGTCAATATAACATCCTATGATGCCACTATGACATTACCAAAAGAATTAGTATTATTTTGGCAAGCAGATTGTGATAAAATATACTGATTAAAAAAGGAATAATTTTGAGTAAAAAAATAGGATTTAATAATTTTAAAGCATTTGGCCCCAGAATACAATATTTTTTAGATAAGCCAATCACGTTAGTTTACGGACCAAATAGTATAGGAAAATCTAGTCTATTGCATTCTCAACTTTATTAAATTTTCATTCAAAATTTCAACGTAATATTGACTTATATAACAATAGTTTTGCTGGTGAAAATTTGGATTTAGGAGGCTTTGAAAATATTGTTTATAAGCATGATATAAATTCCGTATTACACTACGAATATAAAGTAGAAGAACAAAAAGATATATTAAAAGCATTAAGTCTTGATGAAAAAGTTAAAGACGTATTATTGGATAATTCGATAGATTATCAATATTCACTTGCAGATATTGAAACCAAAATTAATCAGTATATAGGTAATACTAAAATTAAATTCAATGATTTTTTAATATATCAATCCTACATACATGAAAAAATAATAAACCATGTTTACTTGATAATGATAGTGATGGCATTAAAGATGGCATATTACAAGATAAAGTAGATTTTTGACAAATCATTTTATTGAGTTTAGCTTCTCGAGCTATTATAGTCAGGAAGAATTTATAACTATTTTTTAGAACATTACTCTAAGTTGAGTGAATATTTAGATAACTTTGGAAGATTAATTTTTGCGACAAATGAAAGTATTCCGCTTCGCATTAAAAATACTTTGCTTTTATTTCACTATCTAGCCAATATTACAACCATTAATTATAGTATTAAAATACTATCAGACAATAAAAATTCAGACATTTGTAAACTTCTATATAAATAATCACGAAATTTTCGAGTACCATCTAAATAATGAAGAATGGAAAATTAATAGTGAGCATGAATTATTCAACATATTATGTAATATAGATCATAATATTCAAACAGGCAAATATGTTGGTCTCAAAGCGGCTGAAAGATATTTCTCTCCCTTTTCTTTAGAAAGGATTGTTAATACGTTATTGAATGAAACGGACTTACAATATTATGGTCCATTAAGGCATTATCCACAAAGATGGGAGATGAATTTGATAGGAGTGCATAAACCACAAGAATCTATCAAAGAAAAAATAACTGTTTCTAAATCTGCAATGATGATTTTTAAAATAAATAAAAAAATTCACGAAATTAGGAAAAATACATCGAATCATTTTTGATTAAATTAGTTAGTTTACCATTAGGTATTTTTACCATTATATTATTGTTTTTCCTTTGCTTTTAAGCAAAATTATAGGCAACATATGTGGACTGATACAATGAAAGATAACTTTAATAGATTACTACCAGAAAGATTTCAATTGATGAGAAAAAGTAAATTAAGATCTAATGAAATATGGAAAAAGCTGGCCAATTTCACACGATACAGTCAAAAAACTAAATAATTGGCTAAGTGATAGTAATAAACTAAAAAGCAACTATAAAATAGAACTTATAAAAGAAAAAATAAATCCAAGTAGTTATATAGCATATCTCTTTTATAAAATTCTGGGATCTGAAGAAACATATTATGCAAAAAGAGAAGAAGCATCAAATATAAATCAAT
>JAJOKG010000089.1 GCA_021206415.1 Sulfurospirillum sp.
ATAAAAGCAAAACCATCACAATTAAAGATAGAAGATACAGGCGAAGAAGAAACACTTATTGATGGTAAAACATTAGGAAAATTCATGCTTAGGTATTACACGGTATTTAATGCGGTTGATATCGAAGGTATTGAATTTCCTCCATTACCAATCAATGAAAATGTGTGTCAACTTGAAGAGGCTCAAAGTATTGCAGATGCATACATTGAACAACTTAGAAGTTTTGGGCATGGTGGGGATAGAGCATATTATGCTCCTTTTTCAGACCACGTTCAGATGCCTACTTTAGAATCGTTTCATTCAAGTGAAGAGTATTACTCAACGCTCTTTCATGAGCTTGGGCACTCCACAGGACACGAATCTAGGCTTAATCGCCATTCGCAAAAAGAGTTTGATTCGCATAGGCATAATTACTCATACGAAGAGTTGGTTGCAGAGATGACAGCGTGTTTTTTATGTGCCCATGTTGGCATTACAAATACACTTGACAACTCAGCTTCGTACCTCAAAGGGTGGGCGAGCGTGCTTTCAAAAAAAAGAGAATCAACGCTTCGTTGTAATAGCGGCTGGACAAGCTCAAAAAGCTTCAGACTTTATCTTGAGATTTTCAACTCATGTTGAGAACTCTAATGATGTTGCGGCGTAAATACTAAAAAATTGTTTGCTCATTAAGAGCCTAACCCTAAAGGGGATACTTTATCCCCTTGGGATAGGTATGTCTCTTCAAAAGAAGGAGAACACAATGCAAACTTACAACCTAAAAATAGTTAATGACAATGATGCGGAATGCCCGTTAAGAGCTTGGGATAATTATTTCTCATTTTTAAGTTGTCATAGACGCTATTACACAGAAAGCAAATTCAAAACCATCTACGATAATGCCAACAATAGCTTTTCTCAAGATGACTTCGACAGCCTTGATGAGATCGAGGCATTTTTATCAAAACAAGGCTACATTTGGGTTAAAGTCTATATGTACTCACACAGTGGAGATACAATCAGTACAGTACCATTTGGATGTCATTTTGATTCGGGAGTCTTCGGATATCTTTATGCTACAAGAGAACAAATCCTTGATGCATTTGGTGGCAAAAGGCTCACGGCAGAGTTAAAAAGAAAAGCCTTAGAGGGAATGGAATCGTTCGTAAATGAAACTTGGGATGCTTACATCTCCGGCGAAGTTTACGGCTATGAAATTCTTGATGAAAATGACGAAAGCGTTGATAGTTGTTATGGTTTCTACGGTGAAAAATACGCCAAACAAGAAGGCGAAGCAGTCTTGGGTGCGCTCGTTGCCGAAGAAACCATAAAATATGCTCGTATTCAAACGAATATGGCATACATCAGAGCATTGGAGGCATAAGATGGATTTTGAAGCATTTTGCACAAAACATAAAATGATTGGTTTTCAATTCGAGCAATATTTATACAATGTTGCACGCCACTTTAGTGAAAACTATAATGGCGGCTATTGGGAATCAAAAGTTATAGAAGAAGATGCGAGTGGTTTTTATCTTGAACCTGACGATGACACCAAGTATGAGATCAGAAATACAATCAACGGCTATGATGAAGGCGAGATGGATAGCAAGACTTTCAGCTTGGCTATTTTTGCCTTTGCTCTAAACAACTTCGGTTTTAAACTCTATGAGGATGAAAGACCGGAAGCCCAAGAGTTTTTTTGATCTTTATAATTTTGTCATGCGCCATTCGTATGCAATTTTGAACGATGAAGATAAACACTTGCAGTTTTATAATTTCTTAGATTAGTTTGCTCATTAGAGCCTAACCCAAAAGGGGATTTAATTTATCCCCTTGGGGATAGGTTTATCCTCTTTCAATTGAAGGAGAAAATTATGAACAAAAAAACAATTGAAAATCATCACAAAAGAATATGCAGAGTGCTACACAAAAACTTCTTGACAGCGAAATTAAGAGGTTAATTAAAAGTGAAGCAATCGAAGAAGATATTGATTGGGAGAGAGCATATGAGCTTAGAAGAGCCATAACTAGAGTTGCTTTAGAAAATGTAACTTCGAGGATATGGGACTTAAAAGACGATGTAAAACAGGATTATGACAATCTCAAAAAAAGTGAGGTATTAGATGCAAACATACAATATCACACACAATGTTGGAAGAGTCAAATATCTCGTATGTTATTTTACTGGTAGAAAACATCCAGATGGTAGCGTTGCAATGGATATAGCGACTTTTAGCAATAAAAAGAAGTTAGAGAAGTTTGAAAAACAACTTCTTACAGAAGGCTATCAATATAAACATTAGTTTCTCTCATTTGAGATTTAACCCACAGGGTGAGTATTTACCCTGATGGGTAAGTCTCGTCCTTTTAATGTCTTAGGAGGACACAATGAGCTATGAAATCGTTAAAACAATTAAAATCAATCAGAAGGATTCAGAGGTTCATATCAAAAGTGCAACTATGCAAATGTTTATCCAAAAGATTGATCGATGGTGGCACTAGTTCATCATTGAGTAAAATCCTTAAAGAGGAAGGCATGATAGCACTTCAAAAAGAACTTCTTTTACAATATTATGAAGGAAATTTTTCAGAAATCAAACAATGATTATGAAAAATCTCTCATTTCACTCGATAGAGAAACAATCTACTTTGGATGCGATGTTGCAAACAAAGAAGATATCAAAAAAATCCTCTTAAAAAACTACATTGATTTTACCAATAGAAAAAAAGGGAAATTTGTAGTCTTTAATACAGTGAGAGAAAAATATGTTTCTCGATTTTGCTCAAAAGGTTGCTATTTAACAGAAGACCAAGAAGATGCAAAAGTGTTTCCATCTAAAGAAGATGCTGCATTAAAATTAC
>JAJOKG010000083.1 GCA_021206415.1 Sulfurospirillum sp.
TGAAAATGGAAATTTTGATTTTTTAAATACTTTAAAGACGCAAGATGAAATTAGGAATAAAGTTGATTTTTTGGTTAGTAAAATGGTTATGCATGAACATGAAGATGGATTGTATAACATAATTGAGAATTATATAGATTAGAGAGAAAGAGTGTTATGTTAAAAGTTGTTGAGATGTTTTATTCCATTCAAGGTGAGGGAACGCAAGTGGGTGTTCCTTCTATTTTTATTCGCCTGTATGGGTGCAATTTAAGCTGTTCTTTTTGCGATGAGGAGCTTCACAAAGGTGCGTATGAGGAGCTTTCGTTTGAGGCGGTGTTAGAGCGCATTAAGGTGTATCCTTCGATGAATGTGATTATCACAGGGGGCGAGCCTAGTATTTATAACCTCAATGGTTTTATTGAGTATTTACAAGCGCATATGTACGCGGTATCGGTGGAAACCAATGGTTATAATTTTTCCAATATCGCCAGTGCCAACTGGATAACGTATAGCCCCAAAGATTGGAATCACATCGCAAAATATGGATACGATGAGGTGAAGTTTATTGTCTCTAAGGATTCAGATGTTTCTAAATTGCTTGATTTTAAAAGCTACAAGCCTCTGTTTATTCAGCCACAGAACAATGCACACACGCCCAATCAAGAAAATTTAGCTTTTTGTATTGCGTTGGTTAAAGCTAATCCTCGTTTTATTTTGAGTGTACAACTGCACAAGTTTTTAGGAGTAGAGTAATGAGTAAGGCATTGGTTGTTTTTAGCGGCGGGCAAGATAGCACCACTTGTTTGGGGTGGGCGAAGAATCGTTTTGAGTATGTGGAGAGCATTACGTTTGATTATGGGCAAAAGCATAAAGTAGAAATTGCTCAAGCACAAAAGATCGCTTCGCTTTTACATGTAAAAAATACCCTGCTCAGTTTAGATGCGTTTTCACAGCTCAATGACTCTGCTTTAATTGATAGCACCCAAGACATTGGCGCGCACCACAGAGTACACACCAATCTTCCCGCCTCTTTTGTGCCCAATCGCAACGCCATTTTCTTTACACTTGCCCATGCGTTTGCACAAAAGCAAGGCATTGAGCATATTATTATTGGGGTGAATCAGACTGATTACTCAGGTTATCCTGATTGTAGAGAGCCTTTTGTAAAAGCGTTAGAGCTTGCGCTAAATTTAGGAAGTGAAGCGAACATCATCTTTCACTATCCGCTTATGCACCTTACCAAGGCAGAAACATTCGCACTTTCAAAAGAAGAGGGCGTTTTGGATTTGGTGATTAATGAGTCGCATACGTGTTATAATGGTGACCATAGTGAGAAACACGCATGGGGATATGGATGTGGCGAGTGCCCTGCCTGCGTGTTGCGTAAACAAGGCTGGGAAGCTTACGAAAAGGGCATCTGATTTTTACATGTAACGCATGTAGTGCTCTTTTTGCATCGTCTAAAGGAGTCTGGTTATGAGTGTTAAATCTTCTTTCTTTGTCTTAGCAATGCTTACCTTTTTAGTGGCCATAGGTGTTCAATCGTTTATGTGGATGAGTGAACGAAAAAGTGTCAATACGATGGCAGAGAATTATGCTCGTGAGCTAACATCTGGATTTAAACAACTTTTACTTCTCAAATCAGACCCTATGAAAAAACAAGCACTTGATTATGCGATATGGAACGATTTGGTTAATTTTGTCGAAGATCCTACCCCTGAATGGGCAGAAGACAATCTTAAAGGGAGCAGTGTTCAGTTTAACATTGATGGGTTTTATATCTTAAACCAATCCAAAAAGTACTTTTTTCTGAGTCTACAAAACCTTTTTTAAACGATTTAAGTCACGTGCTTAATGTTCAATTTTTAGATTCAAACAAAGAGGGTGTTTTACACTTTTTTGCAACCATAGAACAGCAAGTGGTTGAAGTGCATATTGCTCCTATTCGCCGTATGGATAATGTTATTGATGCCGATTCACCCGCTAGTGGCTTTGTTGTGATTGCAAAACATTGGGATGAAGCATTTTTAAATGAACTTAGCGCTTATGGTCTTGCAAAAGTCTATCTCAATAAACTTGAGCCTTTAAAAAATGAGTATATGATTGCAGATGAGATTCCTCTTTTAGGGATTAGCAATAAGACTGTGGCCACACTCTATCTTCATATGCATAACCGTATGGGTGAAGTGCTCGATAGGTATGCGTCTAAAGATATGAATCTCAACATCATTCATACGATTGTACTCATGTTGGTTTTTATTGTCTTAATTGCTAAATACATTACTTTTCCTTTGCGTGATATTACGCTCTCTTTGATAGAAAAAAATAAAGAACCCCTTCAAAAATACTTGCCTAAGAAAAACGAATATGGTGCTATTGCCTCAGCATTGTGTGATGCCTTTGATACCAAAGTGAAGCTAGAAGATTTAAATACACACTTAGAACAAAAAATACAAGAAGAGGTTGAGAGCAGTCGTATTAAAGATCGGATGCTTTTTCAGCAATCCAAACTGGCCGCATTGGGTGAAATGCTCAATAATATTGCACACCAATGGCGACAACCGCTTAATACCATTAGTGTGATTATTAACCGCATTTTTTTAGAGAGTCAAAGTAAAAAATTAACCCCGACACTCTTAGAAGATGAGATTCGAAAGCTTCGAGGTATGATTGCGCATATGTCCTCTACGATTGATGATTTTAAGGACTTTTTTAAGCCTGATAAAGGAAAAGTACTCTTTTATTTGCATGCATGTATTGAAGAGAGCATGAAAATTACTGATGGAGGTATTGCTCATCAAGACATTAGCATTGAAGTGGATTGTCCTGTGGATT
>JAJOKG010000088.1 GCA_021206415.1 Sulfurospirillum sp.
CACCCAAGTTATAAATTTCCGGATCAATAGTAGGAGAATCTGGTAAATAAGCACTATTGGGCCCGCCGGTAAAAATAATACCTTTAGGGTTTTTAGCCTTTATTTCCTCAAGGCTATGTCTATAGGACATAACTTCACAATATACGCCACATTCACGTACACGTCTGGCAATAAGTTGGTTATATTGTCCACCAAAATCAATAACAAGAACTGTTTCTTGCTGCATTTTTTCCATGCTCCAACCTCCGTTTATCTTTTATCATTAAAATATATCATATGGAACACTTTTTTTTCAATAATAGCCTTTGCAAAATTGTAATTTGGAGAGTTAAGGCGTATATCACTTTATCTGCGTTGTCGGAGAGATTGTTTCCTTTGGGTGCGAGGTGCAGTAGGGTTCCGAGCGTTATAAACGTAATATTAAGGTACATTCTGTAAGCGATAGAAACTTTTTGTTGAGATTTAAGGTACTAGCGGTATAACGCCAGCGAGTGTCCCTACGGAACTGAGAGACAAAGAAAAATTTCACCCGGTGAAGGCGGGCGCAGCAAGCTGTATAGGGTAGTATGATTGTAAACAGGTAGTGCAAGATGATGGTATACAGTTTTATAGTATAATAACAGGCAAATAAAGCGCTTAAAAGGGAGTGTTTTAAATGCCATGGGAGAGTAAAACTGTGGAAGAAATAAGAAAAGAATTCATCACCGCCGCACAGATTTCAAAGAACTTCTCCTCGTTGTGTAGGGACTTTGGAATCACCCGTAAAACTGGTTACAAATGGCTTGACCGATGGCAACAGGAGCAGAACCTATCAGACCGAAGTCATGCGCGAAAGATTGTATCAAACAAAACGGATGAAATGACCGAAAAGCTCATTCTTTCAGTCCGCGAAGCAAACCCAACCTGGGGTGGCAAAACAATTAGACAGGTCCTGCTCAATCAAGGCCATGCAAAGCTGCCGTGTGTAAAAACCTGCAACAACATCATCAAGCGTAACGGCTTGGTATTACCAGAGGAATCACTAAAGCACACACCGTTTGTTCGATACGAAAAAGACCATTGTAATGAGATGTGGCAAACGGATTTTCAAGGGAGATTTTGCGTTGCTTGACGGAACAAGATGCTTTCCGTTAGATATCCTAGACGATCATTCACGTTTTGTCATCAAAATAATTGCAAAGCCCAATACATTAGGTGTTACGGATAGTTTCAGAGAAGCATTTCTTGAATATGGAATGCCTGAATCTGTGCTTTCGGACAACGGTGGTACGTTCAGAGGCTTGCATGGAGGATTTACTTCATTTGAAAAATGGCTAATGAATCACGATGTTCTGCCAATTCATGGTCGGATAAAGCATCCGCAGACACAGGCAAAATTGAACGGTTCCATCGCACGATGAAAGAAGAGCTTTTAAACAAAAATAAGTTTGCTGACCTTGCGTCTGCTTCGGAAGGCTTGCATCAGTGGCGTGAGAAATACAACAATGTCAGACCACACCAAGCACTCGGCATGAAGTGCCCATCGGATGTTTATACATCGAGTAGCAGAGAATATTCCGACAATGTTAAGCCATATGAATATGGTGGGCAATTTCATGTGATTAAAGTCAACAGTTGGGGCTATGTGCGGTTTGACACATGGCAGGTGTATTTGAGTGAAACAATGATTAATGAGCACATCGAATTTCGCCCGAATCCCTTTGGGGATTCCTTTATCGCCTGCTATCGCAATTTCAGGATTGCAGAGTTTTTCCACTGATTCGGGCAGACTCATTAATCGAAAAATCTCAAGGCTTTAATTTGTATACAATCATCTTGCACCAGTTGTATACCATCATGCTCTTGACACAAGCCACGCCCCTACAAGGACGATGCTTAATGTTAGAGAGTGCACAATAACTACTCACAAAAGTGGTTGTTGTGCACGCTTTCATTTAGGGTGCTAACCCGTAGGGGCGTGGCTTGCTGCGCCCGCTATTTTTTTATATTTTGGTATAAAGTAGTTTAGGTCTGCCTCCAGTATTATAATCAATAGTGGTGCGCAGTTGTTTATTATTTACTAAATAGCAGAAGAAAGCATGGTTTTGGAGTCATTTTGGCTTCATTTGGGACTAATTACTCAAACTCTTTTCTTAACCAAAGTTCAAAAAAAACATCCACAAATTTTTTCTCTTCATCGATGATAGTTTGGTCTTTAAGCTCTTTGAGAAGTTGGCTCTTATAAGAGAGTGAAAGTTCTTTATTTTTCTCGATAGCAACTCCAATCAACTCTTTTAAGATCAAACCTTTGTGCTTTTTAGCATTGATTTTACTCCACTCTGATTCGAAGAATGATTTATTGTCAAACAAGATTTTATTGACAGCTTTTTCAACATCTTCTGTTTGAATATGGGTATCCCCTCTTAAAAGAGAGGCAATGTAAGACTCTTGAATCAATTTGATAAGATAAAATGGGTGCCCTTTCACAATCGTTTGGATAAGAGCACTGGCCTCTAAACTCAATGAGCTTGCCTGAATGTTCAAGCCAGTCAAAAAAGTAGAAATCTCTTTGTCTTCGAGTGTACCTATTTTCATGATAGAAGCAAAATTAAAAAACGCATTGCTTTTATCTAAAAAAAATAGTGTTCATCGTTGAAGCTTGAGAACCAGCAAACACATAAACCGTATGCTTATGCGTTTGAAAGATTACTTCTCATCTTTTTAATGACATCGATGCCAAATCGCTCCATAATCTCCGAATTCATCAAAAAAACACTAACTGCTTTTTTTGTGAAAACGCTGTGCAAACACTTCGACTAATTCAAATG
>JAJOKG010000159.1 GCA_021206415.1 Sulfurospirillum sp.
CGGGGATTAAAGATACCAAATGGAAAAAAGGCTTTTGAAATTTGCTCAAAAGAGTAATTCTCCGCTTTTGCCTGTTTTTTATTGATGCAAAAAATTCTCCACTTTTTATACGCTTTCTATGGTCAATAAAAAGCTCTCGACGTTTTTACTTGCCAGTGAGATGTTTAAACGCTCCAAAGTGATTCGTTTCAAAGTCGGTGAGATGATCCCTTTTAAGAGTTTAGAAAAAACGCATATGAGTGAAGCAACACAGCTCAGTCTTTTAAAAAAGCACCTTTATAAAATTAGTAGAGGTAAAAAAGGGATTTTTACGACACAAAAGGCAATTGCCCATCCTGAAGAGCGTAAAATGATTCGTTTGGAGTTAAAACACTCAACGCTTTTGGGGCAGACCAATGATGGCAAAAAAATCTATCTTTACGAGGCAGAAAATGGTTCTGCTTTGATGAAGGAGATTGGCAGACTAAGGGAGCTTACCTTTCGAAAAGTAGAAGAGGGTACTGGCGATAAAAGAGATATGGATACCTTTGATAAACACTATAAACATATTGTTTTGTGGGACGATGAAGAGCTTGAAGTGGTAGGTGCTTATCGCATTGGTGAAGCAAATATGATTCGTGAGTTTTTTGGTGAGCAGGGGTTTTATTCGCATACACTTTTTGAATTTACTCCTTTGTTTGAGCCTTATTTGCACAATGCCATTGAGTTAGGACGCAGTTTTGTGCAGCCTCGTTATTGGGGAAGCAGGGCGCTGGATTATTTGTGGCAGGGGATTGGGGCGTATTTGTTTGCAAATCCTCATATTCGTTATATGTATGGACCGGTGAGCCTTAGTGATGTGTATCCCAAGGTGGCAAAAAATCTTATTATCTCTTTTTATACACTCTATTTTTCTTATTCGAAAGAGTTGGTTAAAGCACGTAATGGTTATTTTATGAGTCATTCTGAAAAAGAAGAGGCGCTTAGTTTTTTTAAAGGGAATGATTATAAAGAAGATTTTGCCATTTTGAAAGAGCAACTCTCTTTGATGGATTTGAGTGTGCCGACATTGTATAAACAATATACAGAGTTGTGTGATGAGGGCGGTATTTGTTTTTTAGATTTTAATATTGATAAGTCTTTTGGAAACTGCGTGGATAGTTTTATTTTGGTGGATATTACGAAGATTAAAGAGGCGAAAAAAGCACGCTATATCAAAGGCGATTCAGTACCAAAATAGGTACTGAATTACTTACTTAACATGGCATCAAAGGCTTTGATTTTTTCAAATGCTTTAAAAGAAGAGTTCTTAGCGTTTTCACTTAAGCCTTCGCTAAAATGCAAGACATTTTCCAATAAAACAGCAATGCCTAAAAAAATAGTTTTGATGCAAATCTCTCTTAAATAGCTCATTAAAATAGGGGTAGGAAGGTTGTGGGTAGAGTAAACATAGGTTCGCTCATCACTGAGGTCTAAAAACTCTATTTCTCGGTCTTTAAAACCACTCATAGCATCGACAACAACAATCACATCAGGTTTAAATTCACGCAAAGCGGCAAATTCATTCTCTGGTGTATCGTACCCAAAAAAGACCTTCCACTCAGGTAATTGCTCCTCAACCAGTCGCCCCACGGCAATAGCAACGCCATCATCGCCCCTTAGTTCATTCCCTACACACAAGAGTGCTTTTTTCACGCAAAATCCTTACGAAGTACTAAATATCCCTCTTTGAGGTTGGCAAATATCTCTTTTAAGGGACAGTCGATCATTTCAGGTAAGAGTTTATGTGCGTGTTCAGGAAAAACTTCAATTTCAAAATATTTACTCAAATTGCCTAACTTAAATTTCAAATACTCTCCACCATTATCGATTAACGCTTCGTATTCAGAATTTTCAATTTCTAAAACTTTCTCACTAAAATCAATGGTTCCAACGCCATGACCAATGCAGGTTGAAAAGATTTTAATTTGATCCAGTTTTGCATCACCCGATTTGGCACCATCAAGGTGCCGTTTCATAAGTTGGTAGACTTCTATCATTTTGAACCCCAGTGCACACGATGCAGACTGATTTTATCGTCCTCTTCGCACGGAACATAGTGGGTATAAATCTCATTGTGTAAGATACCCATACACTCCGCATAACGAGGGTCATCTTCGGCTTGCATGGCTTTGGTCATAGAGAGTTTAGTGGCTTTTGGATTTTTAATATCACCACTTTGAACCAGAGCATCAAGGTATTTATCATAGAGTTTACGTCCAAAAACATAACTCATCAATCGTTTGGCTTGCACCAATAAATCTCGCTCAAAAAGAGTATTCCCCATGACAGAATCTTCCACCAAAGAGGGCATTTCTCCCTCTTCTTCAAAACTCACTTTTTGAAGCCTTTGATCCATCACACCCAAAGCGGTGGTGAGTCCATAAATAATACTCGCAGGATGCGGAGGACACCCAGGGATATAGACATCCACAGGAATAATTTTATCAATGCCACTTAACACACTGTACGCATCGTAAAAAATGCCACCCGTTGCACCACAGGCTCCAAGAGCTACCACAATTTTAGGATCAGGCGTTGCTTCATACGCACGAAGCAGTGGGTAGTACATCTGCCGTGTCACAGGACCTGTACAGAGTAAAATATCCGCATGACGTGGGTTGGCAACTAGTTTAAATCCAAAGCGTTCAGGATCCCACAAAGGGGTGATGGCGGCAAAGATTTCAATTTCACAACCATTGCAACTTCCACAGTCCACTCGAAACACACTAAAGCTACGACCAATATGTTTTAAAAGCTCTAGCTTTTCTTCTAAATTATTTGCCAGTGCAATGTCACTGGGTACTTCATAGGTTTTCATTCTATCACCATCTCTTTGCCACTGGTAAAGTTTGCTACTGTGGCATGTTTTTTACATGTAGGACATACACTAAGATACCCTTTTGCCTCTTCAAGCCTTTTCTCGCTGACGTTTGCTTTGCTTAAACACTCAAAGCTATATTTAATCAGTCGTTTCGCACTAAAAGGTTTTTGGCACTCACTGCAATACTGAACCTCAAGTTCTCCTCGTTGAATCAGTGCGGATTTGTCAAATTTAACCGCAAGTTCAAACTCTTCACTAAGACGAATTGCTCCTGTTGGGCAGACTTCATCACACCTTCCACAGAAAATACAACGCCCACAATCAAACTCCCAAACCAATTTGCTTTTATCGTTATTAAATTGCACCGTGATGGCATTGGATGGACACGCAATACCGCATGCCGCACACCCAATACATAAATCAAAAGTATACGCAGGTTTTCCTCGAAAATTCTTAGAAACTTGGTAGGGTTCAAAAGGGTATTTATGGGTTGTATCGCCATATTTTTTACTAATATCCAGAAGCTTCATCATCATCAATCCTTTATGGGACTATTTTTTAGCGTTTTAGAAAATTCTTTGAGATCTTTGTGGGTCAAAATCTTACTTTTCTTGCTCTTCATATCAACAACGGTAACACGCTCTGTACACGAATAACACGGATCTAAGCTACACACAATAAGCGCTGCATCGGCGATGGTATTACCACGGAATTGAAAGCGAAGGCTTGGCCAGTTATTGTAGGTCGCAGCCCTACATCTCCAACGAAATACTTTTTGCGCACTGCCTTGCATAATCCAATGTACATTATCACCTCTTGGCGCTTCTACATAGGCTAAAGCGTAGTTCTCAGGTTTCACATGGAATTTTGGATCGACAATAATCGCTGTTTGTGGCATGAGTTCAAAACATTGGCGAATGATGGAAACAGAGCTTTTAAGCTCCATATAGCGCACCATCTCTCTAGCATATACGTCACCCCCTTCAACCACAGCCACATCAAATTCTATTTTTTTGAAAAAGTCATACGGATGGTCATAGCGTGTGTCTCGTTTGATACCACTACCTCGAATATTAGGTCCTACAGCGGAGAAGTCACGGGCAACTTGTTTATCTAAAATACCCACACCCTTCCAGCGTTTCATTTGGCGTTGGTCATCCATAATGGCATCCCACACTTCATCGGCTTGTGTTTCGATGATTTTGAGAATTTTAAGACTCTCTTTAATTTCCACGCCTGTCATATCTCTTCTAAGACCTCCCATAACCACATTGCCATAGGTTTTACGTCCACCCGTAACCAGTTCAGCAAGTTTCATAGAGTATTCACGAATACGGAAAATATGCATAAAGGCATTGTAGTTACCTGTCACTTCACATGCCAAACCAATGTTCAAAAGATGGCTATGGAGTCGTTCAATTTCCGAACAAATCACCCGAATCGCTTGTGCACGAGCAGGAATTTCTAAATTAATCGCTTTTTCTGCCGCTTCAATACACGCAATCGAGTGCGCATATCCACAAATACCACAGACCCGCTCAGCCAAATAGCCCATTTGGTCATAGTTCATGCGGTTTTCAGCCAGTTTTTCCATACCTCGGTGTTGGTAAAAAAGACGGTAATCGGCATCAATAATGGTATCGCCATCACAAAAGAGTCGAAAGTGTCCAGGCTCATCTGCCGTGATGTGCAAAGGCCCTAATGGCACATCAATAATGCCTGAACCCTCTGGGCGTAAAAATTCATACTCAGGCTCCATATAATGCTCTTTCATGTCAGGACGGTAGCGATAATCCATGGCATCTTTACGAAGCGGAAAAAGTCCCTCTGGCCAGTCATCACTGAGTGCTAAACGTCGTTTGTCAGGTAAACCTTCTGCTACCAGTCCAAACATATCGTAGGCTTCTCTTTCATACCACACACACGCAGGTACCAAAGGCGTTACCGAAGGATACGTGAGGCTCTCAGGAGAGACCAATGCTTTGATGGTGATAAAACACTTTTCATCTTGCGCTATTTCATCGCCTTCAAACATCTTGCCACCTTCCATAGAAAGGGCATAATAAAGAGCGTAATGTTTATTAATGCTTCGCTCATCATTAGGAATCATGGTAGAGAGATAGCCACCCATATCGTAATACAAAAAGCGAACGGCTTCAGGCAAATCGTTTAACTCGACCAAAGCAGTCACCTGATCTTCGTATTGTCTTGTCACTTCTAAAACTTTAACTCTCGCACTAAGTGCTTCTATAAATCTATCACATTTCATGGGAAATCCTATTGTTTCATTATGGTTTTTACGCTCTCATTAAGGAGCAATGTAAAGGAATCAAATTGCCAAATACCAAAGCTTACAATTAAAATGGCTAGGGCAATGAGCGGTAAGTTTTCACTTAGCTTCATCTCTTCATTATGGACGACTTGACCTTCCACTTTACCAAATGTTGCCAGAAAAAAGTGTGAAAAATCAGCAATAAAAATAATGGCTAACGCAAGGGCAAAAACACCCATTAAGAGGTACTGTCCTTCTATGGCGGCGGCTTTAAAGATTAAAAATTCACTGACAAAAATGGCAAAGCCAGGAACACCGACCAATGAACAGATGGCAATTCCAAATAAAACAGCCGTAAGAGGCGCAATGCGTATCATACCACCCATTTTAGTCATATCTTTTGTGCCGTAAATTTTGGCGATATTACCCGTGGAACAAAAGGCAAGGGCTTTTGTAAACGAGTGTGCGGCACAGTGAAAAAGCGCTGCAAAAAGTCCAATAGCACCACCTACACCCAAACCAAATGCGATGACACCCATATGTGCAATGGAGTGATAGGCAAACATACGTTTGACATTGTGCTGACGAATAAGGAAAAAAGAGGCTACAAATAAAGTAAGGGTTGCACTCACAAGCATTACTGTTTGAACAAAATCAAACCCTACACCATTGGCAACAATGGCATAGTAACGAATGAGCCCGAGCATAGCGCATTTTAAAAGAACACCTGAAAGCAATGCAGAAGTTGGAGCAGGTCCTTCGGCGTGAACATCAGGAAGCCATGTATGCGTTGGTGCAAGTCCTGCTTTGGTTCCAAAACCAATTAATGCAAAGATAAAAACAAGTTTTAATGCCATACCATCAATATTTTCTGCATGAGCAAGAAGGGTAGTATAAAGCATCGCCTCTCCCTCAACTTTACCATTGCCTGCGGAGAAGAGTAAAATCGTTGCATACAAAGCAAACGCTAAACCGATGCTACATAAAACAATGTATTTGTACCCACTCTCTGTCGATTTTTTATCTTTTTTAACGGCCACAAGAAAGACAGATGCGAGGGTCGTTGCTTCAATGGCTGCCCACATAAAGGCAATGTTATTACAAATGACACTTAAGCTCATAGTCCATGTAAAGATAAAACTGAGTGCAAAATAGTTTTTGACCTCTTGAAGGCTAATATGCCCCTCTTCCAACTCCCATTTCATATAGGTCGTTGCATAGATATTCACCAGTAAACCTGTAATGGCAATGAGCGATAAAAAGATAGCACCCAAAGAGTCCAAAAAGAGATAGTGATGAAAGAAGGAGAGTTCATTGCCCTCTACCACTTTTCTTACGGCACTGAGTAAAATAGCAGAAACAATCACACTTAAGAGAATATGGGTATTTTGTAAAACTTTAAAATGAAGTGGCATCATAAACATGATGGCACCAAAAACAAAAGGCACGATGAGTATTAATACTAAAATATCCATTTTATCCCCTTAAATTAACGGCTTTAGATGTGTCAAGACTTCCATAGCTTGCGTGAAAACGTTTTGCTAGGATACTCATGATAATCACTGCAAAAATAGCATCGGTTAAGATACCTACTTCAACCAGCTCATGAGAATTGTATGCCATGAGTGCAAGGCTTAGATGAATGCCATTTTCAAAAAGACAGTAGGCAAGAATTTGTTTGATAAAAGAGTTTCGTAACACAAAACCAAAAATACCCATCATAAAAATAAACGAAGCCGCAAAAAGAGGTAAGTCATCTTGAAAAAGTGAAAAATGCATAAATACTTTGTAAAACATCATGGCGATGGCAAGTGAAAAGCTCAGTGCTACCACAGGCGATATAAAAAAGCCACCCACAGGTTCATCTTCCACGACAACCCCTAATTTCTTAACGAGTCTCAATAGATAAAGAGGCACAAAGACAACTTTCATCACAAAAGCCGTTGCTGACCAAATCAGCAATTCATGTGCGCCATACTTTACATGTAAAAGCAAAAATACCGTAACGAGTAGCAGCGTTTGCAAAGAGTACGCTAGGATACTGAGTTTGTATTGTCGCAAACCGAAGACGGCTAAACTGGTTCCCATCATTAGAACCGTAACGATATCAATCATATGTTCCATAGTTAAATTCCCATAATAAAAAGTGCTAACGAGGTACATGAAATAGCCAGTGCATAAAGCATGGTTCTTTTCATTCCTTTGTTCATCGTAAAGCGTGGTCCAAAGTTGTCAATAAAAACACCCATCACATAAAGAAAGCCTACTTCACCTAAGAAAACGATTAAGGATAAGAGGGGATGCTCAAACCTCCATGGAATAAAAATGACAAGAAAAAATCCCAAAACAGTGATTTGTTTAAGCAATATTGCAATATCAATAATGGCAAAATCTTTTCCACAAAATTCTCCTAAAACACCCTCTTGTAACTCTTGTTCTGCTTCTGCTAAATCATAGGGTTTTCTGCCCGTTTCAACGTACATGACCCATAAAAATGCAGTGGCTGCAATGGAAAAAGAGGGAATCATATAGCCATAATTTCCTTTTTGTATCAATTCGCTAATAAAAGCCAAATTGGTACTTCCCGCTCCCATCATGACAACGATAAGACAAATGACTGCAACCTCCTCGGTATAAAACCCAATGGTTCCTTCTCTGCTTGCACTAATGCCTGAAAAAGGGTTGGATGTATCAATCCCTGCTACAATAAATATGAACCGAAAAAGTGCACCAAAATAGAGCAAAACAAAGATATCAGAAAAGCGTGACAAAAAAGGAGCGTTTGTGCCATAGGTAATAGGGAGTGCACACAACATCGCCGCCGCACTTATAAAAAGTAAATAAGGGGCAATCTGATAAATATAACTGGTACTCTTTGATTTGGTTCTACCTCTTTTGAGGAGTTTATAAATGTCATAATAGGTTTGAAAAATACTCGGTCCTATACGTGACTGAAATCTGGCTCTTAGCTTCCTTGAAATTCCATCAAAGAGAGGAGCGACTATTATCGCTGAAATAAGTTGTAAGAGTAAGTAAAAAAAATCCATCTAACCTCTCCTTATAAAAAGTAGTACCCAAACATAAGTATCAAACAAAGATAAATCAAAATATAACCGGCATAAAGGTTGGTTCTGCCGTTTTGAAACACACCAATCTTATCTGCAATCACCATAATGGCGTCAATAATAGGCTCATACAGTTTTTCCCAAAAGAAATCATGCGTTTTATGGGTATAAACCGCTTTTGAAAAATACCCATCAATCTTCACGCTACTTTCGTATCGCAAAATAAAGCTAAGGGCTTTTTTTGATATCGCCTGTAAATGCGTTTGAGCCAATTTGCATATTTTTATTGTAAAGAAATCCACATGCCCAAGGCTCCGTTTGGCGTGCTGCTTTGTGGTTGGCTTTGAGAAGATAGAGAAAAACAAACGGTAAGATGGCACATAAGAGCATGACCATGACAATAAGAGGCATGGAGATAAATCCATAAGGAGTTGCGCTGGTATGCGGTATTAATGTGAGGACAATTTTTGAGAGCATACCTACGATATCATTCATAAAAATGCCTATTCCTATACAAAGACTTGCTAAAAAACCCAGCGGTAAAAGTTGGATAAAAGAGACTTCTTTGGCTTCTTCAACGATTTTTGTGTCCCGCGCAGTACCTAAAAAAACAGCACCATAAAGCTTTGAAAATGCCATAATCGCCATAGCGCCTGTAATAGATAAAGCAATGATGGAGAGGGTAAAGAAAAAGCGTGAAACAACATCTTTCTCCATGCCTCCCATCACCATTGTTTTATAGATGACCCATTCACTCGCAAAACCATTCAGTGGAGGCAATGCACAAATAGAGAGTGCCGCAACAAAAAAGATAAGAGAGGTGATAGGCATTTTTTTATGCAAGCCTCCTAGAAGATCCATATTACGTGTGTGTGTTGCGTTATACACATTGCCACTGAGCATAAAAAGGAGCGATTTGAAAACGGCATGGTTAAGAATGTGAAACAATGCCGCGATAAATCCAAGCAATGCAATCATCGCTGAATGTGTTCCAAGTCCATAAAAAGCACCACCCAGTCCTAAAAAAGATAATGCCTACATTTTCACAGGAGCTATAAGCAATGGAAGCTTTGTAGTCATTGGAAATGAGGGCGTAAATAATGCCAAAAATACAACTAATGCCACCAAAGAAAAGTAAAATGTAGCCAAATTGAACATATTGTGGTAGTAAAAGTGAAAATTTAATAAAAGCAAAAAGTGCCACTTTAATCATCACCCCACTCATGAGTGCTGAGGCGTTAGAGGGAGATTGGCAGTAGGCAAGTGGTAACCAGACATGAAAAGGAAACATACCTGCTTTTGAGCCAAACCCAATTAAGAGTAAGAGAAAAAGGCTAAGACTCATGCCAAAACTAATATTAAGATTTGCGAAGGTACTAAATTCAAAACTGCCCGCAAGACTTGCCATAATTAAGAGCGCAACCATTAAACAAAAAGCACCAATTTGAGCAATACCCAAATAAATCATGACATTTTTTGAAGCCTCTTTGCCATCATTAATTAAAATGAGAAGAGCAGAGATGAGCGTCATCACTTCCCATAAAAGCATAAAAGAGAAGACATTATCACTCGCAACAACAAGAAGCATTGAGAGGATGAATGCATTGAAGTAGGGAAGCAAAAACGGCAAGATTGGCTTTTTTTCATAGTGTTTTGCATACTCAAAACTAAAGAGTGAAACCGCAAAAGCAATAAGGCTAATCAGAAAGCTAAAGAAGATTCCCAAAGGCTCTAGCCTAAAAAGAGGTGCACTAATAAAGTTTCCTGGTAATTTCCACAGTAGCGTATCATTGAGATTAGAAAGGAAAAAGACAGCGGCATAGAGTGAAAGAATGCTCGCCAATCCAAATCCAACTTTTTGGGCAAGAAGAGGTTTTTTATAAAGCACAAGAGAAAGAATGGAAGCGACTAAAAAAAGAGTATATATGGTTTGCATTATGATTCCTCTGTGTTGGTTTCTGGTGTTTCAACGGGAGCTGAGGTTGTTGGCTCTTTAGGTTTTTTGAGCACAGGTTCTGGAATGTTTTTAAATTCTATATCTGGAACAATGGTTTTTAAAAAAGGAGCTAAGTCACCCTTAACCTTTTTACCAAATTTGCACTCACCCGATACAGGATCAACAAAGACCAATGCACCCGTTGGACAAACACTCACGCACGCAGGTCCACTTTCAATACCCGCACACATATCACATTTAATAGCAATGCTTTTAAGCCCGCTGATACAGCCTGCTTCTAAGTGTGTTTCCACTTCATCTTGGATGGAAGGAGGAAACTCAGCATCAATGACAATTGCCCCATAAGGACAGGCAATCGTGCAGAGTTTACAGCCAATACAGATCTCCTCACAAAGCTCCACACAGGAGTTTGCGATACGAAGCGCACCTGTTGGGCACACATTGGCACAAGGAGCATCATCGCATTGGCGACATTGATTGGGCATTTTACCGCTCTCAAGTGAGAGCACATCCAGCCTTTTTTTTGGAGAGTTTCCCCCTGATGTACGCATGTTTAACGCATGCTTTGACACAAGCATTACAGGCAATACACATTTGTGGATTTGTAATCACGAATTGATGAACTTTTGACATAGACTACCCTTT
>JAJOKG010000129.1 GCA_021206415.1 Sulfurospirillum sp.
AGGTCGCTGCCAGTTCGTGATTCTTTTTTCTTCAAAAATCTACTTTTTATTTAATCATCTTTTTTTAAATTACCTTCTTTCTTTATCACTTCCTTCTAAACTTGATGATTCTATGTCTCTCCTGAACCCTTTATATTCTACTAATAGTGATCTGGTATTTGATAGTTTATTTATATCTATTGAAATAAATTAAGTCGAATATTTTAAGCTTGGATAGGCACTCTTAATATAGCTAAATCTTCTCATATTCTCTTTGTTTGAATTTATATTTAAAGGACTGCTTGATTTTGATCTGTATTGTAACTGCTCAGATTTAGAAATTTAGCTTTTTTTGAGAATAAAATAAATATTTCAATCCATTTTTGTTATGATTGAATTGTTAAATTCGTTTTAATATCTCGTTTAATACTTTATTTATATTTCATAGGCTATAATACCGACCTCATTAAGAGATATGCGTTCGTAGCTCAGATGGATAGAGCATTGGTTTGCGGTACCAACGGTCAGGGGTTCGAGTCCCTTCGAGCGCACCACTTCTTCGTTTAAAACATTTCTTCAAATAATCTATATGGTGTTTTTTCTAATCCAAGTTCTTCGTATTTTTGTTGTGTTTCTTTATCATCTTTATGGACATAAAGGCGAATACCACACACATCATAATGTTCTTTTGCTAAGTTTCTAGCTTTGGATAAAAGGGCATCATGAATCTCTTTTTCATTGGTATGATCAATAACAAAAATACTTTGAATACAGTAAAATGCTCCATTGTTCCAATCACTCCATTCACGTGTAATCATCGTCATACCGACAATGGTATTATGGAGCGAGGCAATAAGATAAAAGCCATTATGAAATTTAGTGAAGACTTGATGAACGCCTTCTGTGGTCAAGGCTAAAGGAATATTTTTATTGATGGTCTCTTTAGCAAAGAGAACATTAAATTGAGCAATAGCAGGTGCATCATCTCTTGTGGCAATACGAACAATAAGATCTTGTATCATGTGAGTTCCTTATGAAGAAGTTTTGAGAATATGATCAACAATTTTTTGTGCCCCATCTGGATGAATCAGATGAGCTAGTTCACGTGAAATTTTGGATAAATTAAGAGTTGAAATTTGTTTGACAATCTCTTCCACATCTAAATTCTCCTGTGGCACAATCAGTGCTAAGCCTTTTTCTGCAAGATTTTTTGCATTAAAATATTGATGATTAGCAGCTGCATGTGGATAAGGTATAAATAATGCAGGGATGCTAGCCGCACAAAGTTCCCAAAGTGTACTCGCCCCTGAACGGCTTATTGCAAAATCTGCTTGTTCTAATTTTTGAGGCATTTGATTTGAAAAAGCAAAGACATCAGCTCGAATATTTTCTTCTTTGTAAAATTTTTCAATAGCTTCAAACTCTTTATGTCCTGTTTGATGAATAATGGCTATGTGATTTTCATGCAGTATTCGTGCCATTTTAAGAGCTAATTGATTGATAAAAGAAGCCCCTTGACTTCCCCCTAAAAAAATAATGGTTTTTAAACTATTACGTTCTTTTTTGATCTTAAAGAATGCATGATTTACAGGATAGCTCGTTAAAATAGCAGTTGTATCGTATGAGCTAAAAAAAATCTTTTGCAAAAGGTCTTAGCAGTGAATTTAGTTTTCCTTGAATAGCATTTTGCTCATGGATATAGAGGGGCAATCCATAGATGAGTGCGCCAAAAGAAGCAGGCGCTGCGGAGTAGCCTCCTACGGAGAAGATGGCTTTTATGTTATGTTTTTTAAAAAGTTTTTTACATGTAAAAGCCGAACGAACAATGGAACATAAAGATAAGAGTTTTTGCATACCTTTTTTATTAACAACGCCTTGACTTTCTAAAAAATAGGTTTGTTCAAAACCTGTATCATTTTCAAACCATGCTTTATCTTGTCCTGATGTTGAACCTATGTAAATGGGCTTGATACCACGACGATTAAGCTCTTCTTTAATGGCTTTAGCAATAACCAAATGTCCGCCTGTTCCTCCGCCTGTAATAGCAATCATAATTTAGCCTTTTTACTAATCATAAGCACCATACCAATTCCTACGGAAAGTGCTAAAATTGAACTACCTCCATAGCTAATGAACGGTACAGAAATGCCCTTAATTGGTGTAATGGAAGTAATGCCATAAGAGTTCATTAAAAAAGAGAAAACAATCAATAATCCAATGCCTAAAGAAAACAGATAATAAACTTTATTGGCACTGCGAGAAGCAATTTTAAAAATACGGTAAACAATAGTAATAATAACAAGCGTGAGGGCAGTAACGCCTAGTGCACCAATTTCTTCTGCAATCCCTGCTAAGACAAAGTCAGTGTGTACTTCACTTAAGTAGCCTAGTTTTAGCATACCATTTCCAATGCCTTCTCCAAAAATACCACCATGTTTAATGGCATTGAGTGAGTGAGAAATTTGATAAGGTTCTGGTGCATCTTCAACACGTAACACGGAAGCAATACTTTCAGGAAAAAGTGAGAGCACCATATTTTGAATGGTTGCCCACCATGTTTTGATTCGAATGATACGATGTGTTGAGCTAAAAATAGCAATTAAAAAAGACAAAAACAGAGCCTAAAATGGCTAGCATAAAGAGTTGTAAACTGGTTCCTGCAAAAAAGGCCATTACTGCAAGCGTGAGGGCTAAAACAACGACTTGTCCTAAGTCATTTTGCATAACTGCAATGAGATAAATGACTAAAATAAAAACAGCAATATACGGCAAAATGAGTTTAATTTCTTCTCTAAGTGTTTTTTTCTCATTATTGAGTTTACGTGCAAAACTCCATGCTAAAAAATAAACAAAACCAATTTTAAAAAAATTCAACAGGTGCAAGCGAAAATCCTGGAAGTCTAATCCATCGCTTTGCTCCACCTGCTGATGTCACTAATGATTCAGGAAGATAGTGCATAATGCCCATCAAAAAAAAGGCAACTTAGAAAAATACTAAAGCCTATACTGCTTAAAAACTTATCGGGGTCGAGTTGCGAAAGTGACCACATCATAGTGACACAAATCATTCCAACTGCGAGTTGTCGAATAAAAAAATGGTATTCCGAGTAATCAAAAAAAAGAGTGGTAAAAACGGGTAGTGAGAGTGAAAAAACAATTCCCACAAAAATGGCAAATGTGCAAAGTGAAAAAAGGATTTTATCTGTTTCCATGGCTTCTTATAATATTGAGATAGTTTGTAAGATTTTACATTAAAATAGATTAAACCTTATTATGGCATCATTTGGAATAAAATTTGCTTTTACAAATATACGATTAAAGGAAAGGTAAACAATGGGCTTGGTAACTTCGAAATCAAATCAACTTTTAGAATCAGCTCTTAATGCTAGAGCCATGAGACAAGATTTAGTTTCAAGCAATATTGCGAACATTGATACTCCTTTTTATAAAGCACGGGATGTTGATTTTGAGAGTGCTTTGATTGAGAAAAAAAAAGAGATATATGGTTCAAATGATACTTCTGTAAAACTTGAAATGGCGCAGACCAGTGATGCTCATTTAAATGGAACGACAGATTTTGACAGCACAAAAGCAACACTTTATCTTCGAGATGGTCATATGGCTCGAAATGATGGCAATAGTGTCGATTTAGATGTTGAGACATCGGAATTAGGTAAAAACGCTATGATGTTTGATGCGTTGATGTCGGGATTGCGTAAAAATGGTCTTATTTTTAAAAGTGTTTTAGAGTCTTCTGAGAAATTATAAGGATATACAATGGCATATTTAAGCAGTTTTGATATTAGTAGTTATGGTCTTTCAGCGCAGCGTTTTCGTATGGACTTAATTAGCTCTAATATTGCCAATGCCAATACGACACGTACCAGTGAGGGTGGCCCTTATCAGCGAAAAGATGTTGTGTTTAAAGCCATTGATTTTAGTAAAACATTGAATGAAAAAATTGCAGAAAATAACAATATGCTTGAATATGAGAATCCCTTAGATGATTCATTTTTGCAGGAAAATGCCAATCCTGCTATAATGAGCGTTATTGTAGATAAAAGTGGTTCGTGATGAGAGTGAATTTACATTATAAATTTGAGCCATCTCATCCTGATGCCAATGAAGAGGGTTATGTTGCTTATCCTAATGTGAATCCTGTGATTGAAATGGCAAATTTAATTGAAGCAACCAGAGCGTATCAAGCCAATGTATCAGCATTTCAAAGTGCAAAAGCAATTGCACAAAGTGCTATTGATATTTTAAAATAAGTTAGGGGAAACGTCATGTACAGCAACATCGATAAAATTTCATCATTGACCAATACCTCCAGTGCAACAGGTGTTGCAAAGACAGAATCAGGTGATGAATTTTCAAAAATATTACAAAAATCAATTGATGAAATTAATGACACACAAGTCAAGGGAGATCGTGCGATGGCAGATCTTGCTACGGGTGAAGTTAAAGATTTGCATCAAGCCGCTATTGCCATCAATAAAGCCGAAACAAGCATGAAGTTAATGTTAGAGATTCGTAATAAGGCATTGAGCGCATACAAAGAGATCTCTAAAACTCAAATTTAATTTTTGGCTTCTATGGAACACTCTGACAGCAAAAAAATCAAAATTCTTTTTTTATTTGTTGTTGTACTTTTAGGATTTGTTATTTTTCTTGGAACACTTTTTTATTGGGCAACCATTGATCGAAGGCTTCCTCGCTTGGATCATAAAGAGGTCAATCATGCACTCAGAGGTAATATTATTAGTGCAGATGGTTTTAAACTTGCTACAAGCCAGAAGCTTTATAAAGCTTCTGTTGATACACGGAATATTGATCCCAAAAAAATTGATCTGTTTGTTAAACTCTATTCGCTTTACAGTGGGGATGATCCAAGGCTGTGGCGGCAACATTAAAAACCAATATCGGTACAACTGTTCTGTCTTATCGTATTGATTCTAAAACTGCAAAATATCTGCAAGAACTCTCTCGTAAACTTTATAAGCTAGGGGTTTTTAGAAGTTATGAGGACCCTAAGACAGGTGTGGCATTTTTACACGGTCTTAGTGTTATTGAAAGTGGTGAAGATAGGGTCTATCCTTCTGTGGATTCTGCCACTCCTATTTTAGGCTATGTGAAAAAAATAGAGCATAAAAATATTACAAAAACGATGGGTGTTAAGGGCATTGAGCGTTATTATGAAGATAAACTCTCCGCCGTTCAAGACTCTTTACTCTCGGGGTCTCGTGATATTTCTAATGCTATTATTTTGGATGGTGATAGTACGTCTTCAAGAAGGTATGATGGGTATGATGTTCATTTAACCATTTCTTTGAAAATGCAAAAAATTCTTGAAAATGCATTAGATCAGCAGGCTAAAATCTTAGAAGCGAAAGAGATTGTTGTTGCGGTCATGAACAGTGAGACAGGGGAAATTTTAACACTGGCTTCTAGCAATCGTTTTAATCCAGATTTGATTGAAAAAAAAGATTATGGTGCGTTAAATATCTCTGCGGTAGAGTATATTTATGAACCAGGATCTGTTTTAAAACCTGTCGCTTTTGCTTTACTCCTTAAAGCCAATAAAGTTAATCCGTATGATATTGTCAACGTTCATGGTGGCAGTTATAAATTAGGTAATAAAGTTATTAAAGATACACACAAAGCTGATAAATTAACTGCTGAGGATGTTATTGTTGAGTCTAGTAATATTGGCACGGCACTTTTAGCGCAAAAGTTTGATGCGGTTGAATTCTATCAAGGGCTTAAAGATTTTGGATTTTCGTTAAGAAGTGGGGTTGATTTACCTTTTGAAAATCCTGGGATAATTCCTGCAATGAACCGTTTTAATTCACCTATTTATAAAGCAACGGTTGCTTATGGGTATGGTATGAATGCAACGTTTATGCAAATACTCAAAGCTTATAGCGTTTTTAATAATAATGGTCGCATTTCAACACCTCGTTTGGTTAAAAAAATTGTTTCACCTGCTGGGCAAGAACTTTTTCCTGAAAAAGCTCCTGAAAATCAAGTGGTTCCTGTTTCGGTCGCAAAACGTATGCAAAAAATTCTTATTAAAGTCGTTCAAGAAGGTACTGCAAAGGGTACCCGTATGGAAGGTTTAGAAATTGGTGGGAAAACGGGAACGGCACATATTGCTGAAGGTGGAGAGTATGTGCGTAGCTACAATGGTTCATTTTTTGGTTTTGCCAATGATAAAACCCATCACTATACCATAGGGGTACTGGTTCGAGAGGCCAAGAAAAGACATGCTTATTTTGCGGCACAAAGTGCGGTGCCTATTTTTAAAGAAGTGGTTGAAAAATTAGTAGAAAACGGCTATTTAACGCCGTCTTCTGAGATTCAAGTGAATCAAATTAGCAACAAAGCTCCTTAATGCAGGCCACAAACGCATCATCATCATTAGGACATTTAGCAACCAAATAATGCTCAAATCCTAAATGATCAGCTACTTCAGCGTATTCTATGCTCAGCTCAAATTCTGTTTCAGAGTTATCAATAGTAAACGAGAGCGGTACAATGAGGGCATTTTTATTTTGAAGAGAGGAGAGTTTTTGCTCCAAAGAAGGCTCTAACCATTTAAGTGGTCCTAGTTTGGATTGGTAGGCAAGATGAATCGCCTTAAAGTGAACGCCTTGTTTTGCTAAAAGTTCACTCAAAATCTTTACATGTAATTCAATTTCTTTTTGATAAGGATCACCCTTGTCGACAATTTTTTGAGGCAGAGAATGTGCTGAGAAAATAAGTTCGAATGTGGGTGCATCATACGCGCCTAATGCCTCTTTGATTTTTTGGATGAGGAGCTGGTTGTAAGAAGCGTTGTCATAAAAACGCTCAATGACACTTATTTTTCCTTTAAAGCCAAGTGCTTGAGCGACATCCATAAAATCTTCAACAGAGGATTTTGTTGTGGTTGTTGAATAGTGTGGATAAAGAGGCAATAAAAGGACTTCAGAGATTTCTTTTTCCATGATTTCTTGAATAACACCTTCACAAAAAGGAGGCGTGTAGCGCATCGCAAAGTTTACATGTAAAGAAGGAAGCTCTTTTTTGCAGTTTTGCTACAAGCTTTTGGGTATAGCCAACCAGTGGTGATTTTCCTCCAAGCTTTGCGTAATTGGCTTGTGCTTTTTTAGTACGTGAAGCAGTAATCATAAAAGCAATAAAACGTCTAAGCAGTGTACTTTTGGTTGTAATGATGTTTTTATCGTTGAACATATTGCTCAGAAAAAGCCCGACTTCTTGGAGATTATTAGGCCCTCCCATGTTGAGTAGGATGAGTGCTTTTTGCGTCATTTAGTTCTTCTCCTTTTGTTGTTTTAAGGTTATAGGGTGACAGAGGTGTTTCTCTTCTTTTGAAACACGTGCGCACTTTTCACAGATAAATTTTGGTTTTGAGACAATTTTTACAAGTTTTTTCATGACGATTTTTATGTCATCTTTTTTGAGTCCACAAAGCTTTTTTATTTTTCCCATGAAAGGCTCCTTTTTAGATCTACAAGTCTAGCATAGAAAAGAAAATAATCTTTACATGTAAAGGCTTTAAACTCCTTTTTTGTATAATCGCACCATTTCATATAGGAGCATTATGACATGAGTCATGCCGTTAAAATCGTTCTTTTTTTACATTACCATGTTTCTTTCGTTGGGGCTGTTTTGGTTTTGGATGGCAAAGCCTTCAAGTGAGCTGATTACCTTACCCTCCGATGTTAAATTGCAATGTCTTTCCTATGCCCCCTTTGGGAAAGATGATTCGCCTTTTGATATTGCTAAGGGATTTCGACCTTCTGTACAACAGATGGAAGCAGATTTGGCAAAACTCTCAACGCTAACAAATTGTATTCGTACCTACTCTAGTGTGGGGTTAGAAGCGTTACCTGAAATTGCGCGTAAACATGGATTGAAGCTTTGGTTAGGTGCATGGGTCAGCAGTGATGCTATGCTGACGCAAAAAGAGATTGAAACGGTTATTGATTTAGCGAAAGAACATCATGAGAATGTCGAAGCAATTGTTGTGGGGAATGAGGCGCTTTTACGCCGTGATGTCAGTGCTGCTCAGTTGGTTGGTTATATCGAACAGGTCAAGCGTGCTTTGCCTGATATGGTTGTTACTTATGCGGATGTGTGGGAATTTTGGAATAAACATCCTGAAATTGCTCCTTCGGTGGATCGTGTGACCATTCATATCTTGCCGTATTGGGAAGATAAGCCCATTAGTGTTGATAAAGCACTTTTACATGTAAAGAATATTTACAATGAAATGACGCAAAAAATTTCTAATAAAGAGATTGTTATTGGAGAGACTGGCTGGCCAAGCGAGGGTCGTATGCGAGAAGGTGCCTATCCTAGTGCCCTCAATCAAGCTATTTTTACAAGGGGTTTTGTGAAAATGGCAGAAGAAAATGGTTGGAAATATAATTTTATTGAAGCGTTTGATCAGCCATGGAAGCGTATCAGTGAGGGTGCTGTGGGTGGATATTGGGGGTTGTTTGATGCTAACCGTGTTGATAAACATATTTTGCATGGTTTTGTTTCTAATTTCCCCAATGCGCTTTGGTTGTTTGTGGGAAGTTTTATCCTTTCTCTTGTGGGATTGATTTGGTTATGGGGAATTCCGACATGTACATGTAAAAAAGCGCCTGTGTGGTTTGCCACTTTGTTTGGTGGTTCCGTAGCACTGACATGGCAAGCCAATATGTATTGGATCGTCTCGCGCAATACGTTAGAGTATGCTTGGGCAATTGTTTGTTTAGGCATAGCTCTTATTTTGTGGCTTAAATTGGTGCAATTTCTTATAACAGAAGAGATAAGTTTTCATGGTTCTATGGCGCGGTTTATGCAGGTTATTACTTTAGGTGCGCCAAAAGGTGAGCTATTTTGGGAAGATGCTTTGCATCTTTTTAGTGTTAGTATTGTGCTTATTATGGCACTTTCATTGGCCTTTGATGGGCGATACTTAAATTTTGAATTGGGAACGCTCGCACTGATTGCTATAACGTATGCAGTGATTTATGTGAGTACGGAGCGCTCATTACTCAACGGTTTAATGGAAAAAGTAAGTGGATTGGCGCTATTTGTATCAGCTTTAGTTGTTTTATTGCAAGAGAGTGCACGTAATGGGTTTGCGTTGAATTGGGTTGTTTTAGTGGTTCTCTTTGGCTCCACGTTGTGGTTGTCCAAAGCACGGTTGTGTGGTATTACAAAAAGCTTTTTGGTTCTCATCGCCAGTGCGCTTCTTTTTGTTCTTATTAAAGAAGGTGTCTATGTCAAAGAATCCCTCATCGAAGTGTGTGCAGCAGATGCGATGCTTTTTATTTGTCAATTTCGAGCATTGCTGGGTAAAGTGATTTATCTTAATTATATAGGTCTTGCAGGAAGTGTTGTTGCTATTTTTAGTGTGCTTTCTGGGAGTTATATTTTAGGGATGTTGAGCATGATTATGGGACTTTTTTGTCTTTTAACGTTTAATGGTTTTTTAGGGGCAATTATTCTCACTTTGGGTTGGTGGGCAGTAGGGTATCGTTTAAATGAGAAGTGCGTATTGTAGAGAGTTTAATGATAGCCTTTAGGTTTTTTAGCTAAAATAGATGAATTTTTCATAATAAAATAGGACGAAAATATGGATGTTAGAGCTGAGTTTTTAAAGTTTTTTGAACAAAAAGGTCATAAGGTTATTGAGAGTTCTCCTCTTGTGCCTGATGATGCGACGCTACTGTTTACGAATGCGGGAATGGTTCCTTTTAAGAGCGTTTTTACAGGTGAAATTCCTCGCCCAAATCCTCCACGTGCGACAACGTGCCAGACATGTATCAGGGCGGGTGGTAAACACAATGACCTTGATAACGTTGGTTATACAGCGCGCCATCATACTTTTTTCGAAATGCTTGGAAACTTCTCTTTTGGGGATTATTTTAAAGAAGATGCCATTTCGCATGCGTGGGAATTTGTGACGGAAGTGCTAAAACTGCCAAAAGAGAAACTCTGGGTCACCGTTCATGAGAGCGATGATGAGGCTGAGGCGATTTGGAAAAAGCACATTGACGCTAGTCGTATTATGCGTTTTGGCGATAAAGACAACTTTTGGCAAATGGGCGATACAGGTCCTTGTGGGCCTTGTAGTGAAATTTTTATTGACCAAGGGGCAGAGAATTTTAATACGCCAGAAGATTATATGGGAGGAGATGGGGATCGCTTCTTAGAGATTTGGAATCTTGTTTTTATGCAGTACGAAAGAGATGCTTCTGGGGTTTTACATAAGCTTCCAAAACCTTCTATTGACACGGGTATGGGTTTAGAGCGTGTGACTGCCGTGCAAGAGGGTGTTTTTAGTAACTACGATTCATCGTTGTTTGTCCCTTTGACGAGTAAAGTGGCAGAACTATGCGGTAAAGCCTATGCCTATAAAACAGGGGCAAGTTACCGAGTCATAGCCGATCATATTCGCTCTGTTGCTTTTCTCGTTGCACAAGGCACTACCTTTGGTCGTGTTGGACGTGGTTATGTGTTACGTCGTATTTTACGCCGAGCGGTACGTCATGGCTATTTACTCGGTCTTCGTGAACCGTTTATGTACAAACTTTTAGACACGTTATGTGATCTTATGGGCAAACAGTATCCGTACCTTGTGGCTAAAAAAGAAGTTGTGGCTGAGCAGATTAAAAATGAAGAAGAGAGCTTTTTTACAACCATTGCTTCAGGCTTAGAGTTGTTTGAAAAAGAGCTACCCAATACCAAAGAGATGTTTAGTGGGGAAGTCGCTTTTAAACTCTACGATACCTATGGTTTTCCATTAGACTTAACCGCTGATATGCTCAGAGAAAAAGGTTTGAGTGTCAATGAAGCAGAGTTTGAAGCTTTGATGGCAGAACAAAAAGCACGTTCAAAAGCCTCATGGAAAGGCAGTGGTGATAAGGCAACGCAGGGTGAGTTTAAACCTCTTCTTGAAAAATTTGGTCTTAACACGTTTGTGGGTTACACCCAAAAAGACGCACATACAAAAGTCTTAGCACTCTTAGATGAGAACTTCAAAGAGGTTCAAGTCTTAGAAGAAAACGGTTGGGTGATGTTTGAAACAACGCCGTTTTATGCGATGAGTGGTGGACAAAGCGGTGATGAAGGGTTTATAGAAGGCTATGGAAAAGTGCTTGATACGAAGAAATTTTTTGATCTCAATCTCTCTTTGGTCGAGCTTGAAAAACCTTTACATGTAAACGATGAGGTAAAGCTTGTGGTGGATCTTTCTCGTTTAGAGATTGAGAAGCATCACAGTGCGACACACCTTCTGCACAGCGCACTTCGCAACGTTTTGGGTGAGCATGTCTCACAAGCGGGAAGTTTAGTGGAAAAAGATCGACTTCGTTTTGACTTTTCGCATCCAAAAGCTTTGAGCAGTGAAGAGCTTTCAACCATTGAAGCATTTGTAAATCGTGCCATTGCCAGTGGTGTGAGCGGTGAGACAAAACTGATGAATATTGAGGAAGCTAAAAAGAGTGGTGCCATGGCGCTTTTTGGTGAAAAATATGGCTCTGAAGTGCGTGTGGTGAGTTTTGGCGATGCGAGTATTGAGCTATGTGGTGGAACGCATGTGGAGAATGTGGCGAACATTGGAAGCTTTTTCATTTTAAAAGAGAGCGGTGTGAGTGCGGGTGTTCGTCGTATCGAAGCCATTTGTGGTGGGGCAGCGTTAGCCTATGCGCAAGAGCTTCGTGCGCAAGTCGAAGCGATAAAAGAGAGCGTGAAACACAAAGAACCACTCATTGGTATTCACCGTTTGAAAGAAGAGATTAAGAGTTTGAAAACAGAGGTTGAGTCGCTGAATTCTCACGCAGGTAAAGCGGTAGAATCTTTACATGTAAATGGTGTTGAATTGATTGTGGATGTCTTAAATGCAGGGGATATTAAAGCACGTATTGATGATTTGAAAAATGAGAAAGAATCTGTGGCTGTGCTGTTATTGCAAGTCAAAGAAGATAAAGTGCTCATTGCCGCAGGTGTGAAAAATGCGCCGATTAAAGCAGGTGCATGGATAAAAGAGATTGCCCCTATCGTTGGTGGTGGCGGTGGTGGAAGGGATGATTTTGCACAAGCTGGTGGTAAGGATGCTTCTAGGGTTGAAGAGGCGAAAAACGCTGCATTGGCATACGCCAAATCTCTTTTATAAGGCAAGGTGATGCGAGATTTTTTTATTGAGAACTTTAGTGATTACAGTAGGGTTATTATCTTTTTACATGTCATAAGTGCGGCATTGCTTATTGGCAGTATGTTTATGATGCGCTTTGTGATTCACCCTGTTCAAAAAGAAGTCTCAGACATTAAAATACGGTTTGAGAGTTGTATGAAAATGGTACAACACTATATGCTTTTTTTCTTTGCCAATGATGTTTGTGATTATCCTTACGTCTGTTTTTTATGCATATTGGTTTAGGTTTTCGTGGGGGGAATCCTATTACTAATGTGATGGTGCATACCAAGGAAGCTTTGTGGACATTCATTGCGTTTAATATGATTTATATGTATTTGAAATATCGTAGAGCAAAAAAAGGATTAGCAGATGAAAATTACATTGAAGTGGAAGAAAATGTGGTTTTGATTGTAAAGTATCTGATTCCTCTTAATCTTCTTTTAGCCACTATTTCTGCCTATTTTGGTGTGATTTTACGAGGGTTTTAATGATGCAACAAATCGTTTTAGGTTCATCTTCACAAACCAGAGCGGAGATTTTGAAGGCGCATGGTATTGATTTTATTCAAAGAGAGTGTGGTTTTGATGAGGAGCAATTAAGCCTTCAAAATCCCGCACACTTTGTTTATCATGCGACCAAGGGGAAGATGCAAAGTTACAAGGAACGTTATGATTTAGCGCTTCCTGTTTTGTGTGCCGATACCGTTGTTACTGCCCATGGAAAAATTTTACGAAAAGCTAAAGATGTAGAGGATGCAAGGCGTATTTTAGAACTTCAAAGTGGTAATACCGTGAGTATTTTAACCTGCATGATGTATCAATCCAAAACGTTTGAGTTGATTGACCTGAGTGCAACGCACTACCGTTTTAAACCCTTTGATAAAGCCTCTCTTGATGCCTATTTAGATGGCAATGAATGGAGAGGAAAAGCAGGTGCGTGTATGGTAGAGGGATTTTGTAAATCTTACATTCAAGAGGTTGTAGGCTTAGAGAGTACTGCTATGGGGCTTAGCATTGAGAAGCTTATACCTTTTTTAACGTATTCATGATGTATCAGCACGAATTAAGCGCACTTGCTAAGTCCAATCGCATGCGTACCCGTAAAATTTATGATGAAGCTTTAATGGATTTTAGTTCGAATGATTATTTAGGATTGGCTCAAAATGAGACACTCTTTCAGCGTACTGTAACACAGGTTTCAATGTATAAAACCCATGCTCCAAAAGCTTCTATTGTGGTGAATGGGTATCATCCAATTCATCAAGAATTTGAAGAATTTTTAGCACGCAATAATGGTTTTGAAGCGGGGATGGTGTGTGGTAGCGGTTTTTTAGCTAATTTTTCGCTTATAGAAGCCCTGCCTCGTAAAAAAGATTTGCTTATTTTAGATGAAGAGTATCATGCAAGTGGTATGGTTGCCGCAAAAACAGTTGATGCACACGTTTTGCTCTTTGCTCATAATGATGCAAACCATTTAGAACATCTTATTAACACGCATTCTTACAATCGTATCATTATTGCGGTTGAGGGTATTTACTCAATGAGTGGTGATCTTCTCAATCGTGAGATTTTTGAGGTGGCTAATCGTTATAATGCCCTTTTAATTGTCGATGAAGCACACAGTGTGGGTGTTTTAGGTGATAATTTACGGGGTGTTTTTGATCTGTTTAACATTATTCCCGAGGCGAATCACATTAAAATGGGAACACTAGGTAAAGCATTGGGGAGTTATGGCGCGTATATTTTATGTTCCAATCACATTGCAGAATTTTTGCAAAACAGAGCAAAAGCGATGATTTATACAACGGCTCCTTCTTTGTTTGATATTGCTTTAGGCTATCAAGGTTTTTTGTATTTGATGCGGCATAAAACTAAACTTAAGGCAGAGATTGAAAAGCGCCAAAGTTTAGTACTTCAGCATTTAGATATACGTATGGAAGGTTTGATCTGTGCGTATCCTTGGCGGAGGGAAGGGATGCTTTGCAGGTGCAAAATGCGCTTATGCACAAAGGTTTTTTAGTCGGTGCCATTCGTCCTCCGACAGTGATGAAGCCAATTTTGAGGCTTATTCCTCGATTAGGTGAAAGTTCAGAAGCCTTAGAAATGTTGTGCCATGAAATTCAAAAAGGGCATTTTTGAGTTTTACATGTAAAAAGCTCCTCATTAAAAGTAAGGAGAAAACGCTACTGGATGTAGGGTTCTCTTTTGAACACTCTTTTGCGTTAATTGGGGAGAGTGGTAGTGGAAAAAGCTTAACACTCAAAGCTCTTTTAGGTATGTTGCCTCATGAGCTTGATGTTATCTTAGAGTATGATGCTTCGTATACGTTAGTACGAGGAGAAAGCGTAGCCTTTGTTCCTCAAAATCCTTTTACGGCACTTTCCCCTTTAAGTAAAATTGAAAAACAGTTTATGACATCTGAGCAAAAAACAGTTCACTATTTAGAAATGGTGGGATTAGAAGAAGGCTTTTTAAAGCGTTTTCCTTCAGAACTCAGTGGTGGTCAACTGCAACGCCTTATTATTGCTATGGCGCTGAGCATTGAGCCAAAACTTCTTTTGCTTGATGAACCCACAACCGCATTGGATGAAGAGAGTAAGAGCGTTGTTCTTACTTTAATTAAACAATTGCAAGCGCACTATGGTTTTGATATTTTATTTGTGACGCATGATGTTGAAACCGTTGCCAATCTTTGTGATGAGGTAGGCATTATTCAAAAAGGATGCATGGTAGAGCAAGGTAGCGTCGATGAAGTATTAATGCATCCTAAAGAAATCTACACGCAACAACTTTTAAGTTCAGGATTTAGACAAAGGAGTTTTAGAACGTGAAATATATTATGACTATTTTTTCCATGGTAATTTTTGCCACACTTATGGCGGTTATTTTTTTATATGCACAAATTCGATTTGATGCACACAAAATTATTGAATATAATCCAAAATTAACAACACAAATTTATGATAGAAATGGTGAACTTATTGCAAATCTTTTTGAAGAAGAACATCGTTTGTATGTTCCTTATGATGAGATTCCTGCACGTGTCATTGAAGCATTAGTCGCAACGGAAGATACTTCATTTTTTGAGCACGGAGGTATTAATATAGAGGCTATTTTTAGAGCCATTGTTAAAGATATTAAAGCTATGAAATTGGTGGAAGGTGCAAGTACTATTACACAGCAATTGGTTAAAAATACGGTTTTAACACGCCAAAAAACACTCTCAAGAAAGCTGAATGAAGCAGTTTTGGCCTATACGATTGAGGCGGAACTGAGTAAAGAGGAGATTTTAGAACGCTATTTTAATCATGTGTACTTTGGACATGGTTATTATGGTATCAAAACAGCAGCTCTTGGATATTTTAACAAATCGCTTGATCGATTAAGTCTCAAAGAAATTGCGATGCTTGTCGGTCTTCCTAAAGCACCTAGTTCCTACGATCCAACTCGACATATGGATCTTTCCTTAAGTCGAGCGAATCAGGTACTTAATCGTATGCACACCATTGGATGGATTAGTGAAGATGAGTATACGAAGGCTACATTAGAGCATCCTATCGTCTATGATGAAACATTAACACGGAATCGTGCGCCTTATGTGGTTGACGAGGTGATTAAAACACTTTTGCCTGAGTATGAAGATCTTAAGCGTGGTGGCTACCAAATTTACACAAGTATTGATTTGAAATTACAACAATTAGCGCATGAATCACTCAATGTTGGCTATCAAGGTATGGTGGCGCGTGCTGGAAAAAATGCGAATGTTTCGGAATTAAATGGTGCAATGGTCGTTGTGGAAAATAATACAGGTCATGTTTTAGCCTTGGTGGGCGGTTTGGATTATGCAAAAAGTAGTTTTAATCGAGCCACGCAAAGTAGAAGACAGCCAGGGTCTAGTTTCAAGCCTTTCTTGTATCAAAAAGCACTGGATTTAGGGTATTCTCCTTTGAGTGAAATTCCTGATATTTCACGGACGTATGTGAATAGTGAAACCGATGAAACGTGGACGCCAAGGAACTATGAAAATAACTTTGAAGGGTTGATTACCTTAAAAGAGGCGATTGTTCATTCACGCAATCTTGCTACGATTAACCTTTTATCGTCTTTTGGGGCTTGATAGTGTGTATAACGCATTTAAAAAAGATGGTTTTGAAAATCTCTCTATGGATCTTTCCATTGCCCTTGGAACCTTTGGTATTTCCCCTTTAGAGTTTAGCAGTTTTTATTCGATGTTTCCCAATTATGGTGTAAAAGTAGAACCTCTTTTGGTAAAAAAAGTGGTGAATCGAAACGGGGAAGAAAAAAGCTATCTTACCAAAACGCAAACGATTACTTCTGAAAAACAGAGCTTTTTAATGGTGGATATGCTTAAAGAAGTTGTTAAGCGTGGGACAGGCCGTAGCGCTTATGTTGAGGGCATTGAGATTGCTGGAAAAACAGGAACGACTAATAATAATATTGATGCATGGTTTTGCGGATTTTCTCCTGATATTGAAGTATTAACATGGTATGGAAATGATAATAATACCCCTATGCGAAAAAGTGAAACAGGTGGTCGTGCGGCAGCTCCGGCGTTTAAACATTTTATGACAAAATATCTTGAATTACATCCTGAAACAACACGTGAATTTAAGGTCCCTGAGGGTGTTAATGCCAGAAAAGTAGATGGTGTTATGGAGTATTTTACAGATGTTTCTCCTTTGCCAAAATCAAGTGCAAAAGAGCTTAAAGAAGAGGGTGGGTTGATTTTCTAAAGGCTTTACATGTAAAGAGTGTGAAGGTAGAAAAAGAAAGAAGGACAAAGGGGTTTCCCCCTTTGTTGGTTTAGCAAGAAAACATTGTTTTAAATTCAAAGGCGGTAGGTCTTGCCTCATCTGGCCAAACTTGCGTTTCAAATTTGTAATGTTGGTAAGTGTCGATAAACTCTTTAGACATGACAGGTTTAAGGTACTCATTGTCACGAATCAATGCTTCAAGAGAACCTCTTAGGGTATGAGGCATTTGGTTAATCCCTTTTTCTCTGATTTCATCAAGGGTCAATTCAAATAAATCTTCATCCATTGGACCAACAGGCTCTGTTTTGGTGTTGATACCATCAATACCCGCTAAAAGCATAGCTGAGAAGGCAAGGTATGGGCATGCTGTTGAATCAGGAAAACGCATTTCAACACGGACTGATTTTTCACCTGCACCGTAAGGGATACGACATGAAGCTGAACGGTTTTGCATAGAGTAAGTCAGAATTGAAGGTGCTTCAAATCCTGGAATTAAACGTTTGTATGAGTTCGTTGATGGATTGGTAAACGCCGCAACACTTCGTGCATGTTTTAAAATACCGCCGATATACCATCGTGCCATGTCGCTAAGGTTTGCGTATTCACCCGCTTTGTAAAATAAGTTTTTGCCATCTTTCCAGATAGATTGGTGAACGTGCATACCGCTACCATTGTCGCCATAAAGTGGTTTTGGCATAAATGTCGCTGTTTTACCGTTAAGGTGCGCAACCATTTTAACTACATATTTGTATTTTTGTACATTATCAGCCGCTTCGATAAGGGTTCCAAATTTCACACCGATTTCGCCTTGACCTTGAGCCACTTCGTGATGAACCACAAACACTTCAAGACCAATTTGTTTTAAAATTTGTACCATCTCTGCACGTAAATCAACCATTGAGTCGATTGGAGGAACAGGGAAGTAACCACCTTTGGTTCCTGGGCGGTGACCTGTATTGTAGCCATCTTTGTACTCTTTTGCACTGTTCCAGCCACCCTCTTCAGAATCCACTTCATAGTATGAACAGTTAATGTCATCTCTGATTTTGACATCGTCAAATACAAAAAATTCATTTTCTGGGCCAAAGTAAGCTACATCACCTAAGCCAGTTGTTGCTAAATGCTGTAAAGTTTTTTTGGCAATACTACGAGGACATTTTTCATATAATTCCCCTTTATAGATATCATACACATCACAAAAAACAACAACCGTTGGATCTGCTGTAAAAGGGTCTAGAAATGCGCTCTCCGCTTCAGGTTTTAAAAGCATATCAGATTTATTAATTGGTTGCCATGCATCAATAGAAGAACCATCAAAAGGAATACCACTTGAGAAAGAATCTGCACTAATCGCCTCAATGGTATAGGTTACATGATGCCATGTTCCTTTCATATCGGTAAAACGAAAATCAACAAATTCAACTTCATTATCGGTGCAGTATTTGAAAAATTCTTCAACACTGTTAACGAACTTACCCATGTCTAACTCCTACAATTTTAAATTTTAGTAATTCTATCAGATTGAACTGAAAATAACGTTGCTTCTATTGCTTAAAAATTAACCAATTTACGTTCTCTATTTTGAAATATTGCACATTTTTTATACCCATAGCTTTTTGCAATATTTCTTAGTTCATTGCTACAAAAACCAATTTGCTCCGGTGTATGGGCATCTGAGCCAAACGTAATTGAAATATCATGCTCTGCAATCAGTTCCATAAGAGGGTTACTTGGATATTGCTCTTGAATGGGTTTTCGAAATCCAGCGGCGTTTAATTCAATGGTCATATTGGCTTTTTTAATGGCTTTAATCGCATTTTGAGCAATGCTACGAACATCTTTTTTAGGGAGAAATTTAAACACTTTAATCAAATCCAAATGTCCTACAATATCGAAAAGTTGGCGTTTTGCCATTGCTTCAATGGCATCAAAATAGTGTGTCCAAATTTCATCAATATCTTTGTTCTGATATCCTCCAATAAATTCAGGATTATCAAATCCCCATTTGCCTAAAAAATGAACCGATCCTATGAAATAATCAACCTTGCGTGAAAGTACTTTTTCATCAATATATCCTTCTAAAAAATCAACTTCATAGGCTAATAAAATGTCAATCGCAGATTGGTATTCTCTCTTTACATGTAAAACCTCTTTTTCATAATCATCCATCTCTAAAAAGCTCATACGGTAAGCTTCATCAAAGTTCATAGGAGCATGATCTGAGAAGCCAAAAATGTCTATTTTTTGCTCAATAGCTTTTTGCACGTACGCCTCAATACTTCCACTCGCATGGTTGCAGAGCATGGTGTGGTTGTGTAAATCTACGATCATCTGTATTGCCTTTTGCTTCAGGGTTTTAAAGTTAAATTATATATAAAATTCACTATAATAGACCATAATTTGTCTTTATTAGGAGAAAGCTTATGACGCAAGAAGAACTTGATGCTTTAATGGCAGGTGAGTTAGATGATATGCAAGATGATGCCTCTGATGCGTTAGCGATGGATGAAAGTGAAGCTGTTGAAGATACGTCCCTGGTTGATAGTGATGCGCTCAATACAGAAAAAGAAAAAGCAACACAGCAATTGATGCAAGAATATCGTACATCCTCTACGGTATCTTGGCCACCACCACCTCCAACGGATGACCATAAAATGGTTCATCAATTGGATGATGTCACCAAAGATTCAGAATTGAAGGCGACACAGGTTTTTGATAAGCTGGAAACCATTAATAACTTTATGATGAGTGCTGAAGATAACGCCAAAGAAGTCATCAAACAGATTGAATCTAATATTGCGTTATTTGAGACATTGGTCGCAAAATTCCCTAAAATTGAGCAATTTCAAAAAGCACTTGAAGATAATCAAGAGATGAAGGGTCGTGTTGAAGATATTTTGATGAGTGCGCAAATGGCTGAAGATGAAGTCATGATGACCATGGATGTGATGCAATATCAAGATATTCACCGTCAAAAAATTGAGCGGGTTATTAATGTCATGCGTGCATTATCTAAATATATGAATGCTCTTTTTGAAGGTAAAAAAGATGATGATAAGCGTGTGAGCTCTGCGGTGCACATTCATGGTGACACCTCCACCGAAGATGTTGTAACCAGTGAAGATATTGAAGCATTAATTGCGAGTTTAGGAAAGAAATAGTTTGGAACATGTTGAACTTCTCTCCCCTGCGGGAAATTTTGAAAAATTAAAAATAGCACTTGCTTATGGCGCAGATGCGGTTTATGCGGGGGTGAGTCACTTCTCTCTTCGCATCCGTTCTGGCAAAGAGTTTACGTACGAAAGTTTTGAAGAAGCCATTAACTATACCCATGAAAAGGGAAAGCATTTGCATGCTACCATTAATGGTTTTCCTTTTAATGCGCAGATTCCTTTATTGGAAAAACATATTGAGCGTGTGGCGGCGATGAATCCTGATGCCTTTATTGTGGCGGCTCCTGGCGTGATTAAGCTTGCACGCAAAATTGCTCCACATATTCCTATTCATCTCTCAACACAAGCGAATGTTCTTAATTATTTGGATGCTGAAGTTTATTCTGATATGGGTGTTAAGCGTATTATTGCCGCACGAGAAGTGAGTCTGAAAGATTTAGAACAGATTAAAAAACATTTACCGCATTTAGAACTAGAAGTATTTGTACATGGCTCTATGTGTTTTGCGTACAGTGGACGTTGTTTGATTAGTTCCGTTCAAAGCGGACGGGTTTCCAACCGAGGAAGCTGTGCGAATGACTGCCGTTTTCCTTATACGCTTTATGCCCATAATGAGGAGAGTGGAACGCTTTTTAGGGTTGAAGAGAGCGAAGAGGGTACGCATATTATGAATGCAAAAGACCTTAATCTAAGTGCACATGTCAAAGAGATTTTAGATTCAGGGGTGATTGATTCTTTAAAAATTGAAGGACGTACGAAAAGTCCTTATTATGCGGGTATTACCACAAAAACGTACCGCCAAGCCATTGAGGACTATTATGCCAATCAATTTGTAGCAGAAAAATACACCAAAGAGCTTGATTCAACGAAAAAACAGAGGCTTTAGTGATGGTTATTTGGTGAATCGTCCTTTTGAAAAAAATGATACACAAAATTTAGCCCATTCCATTAGCGAAGGCACCCATCAAGTGGTGGCACAGGTCAGTGAAGATGGTAGTAGCTGTCTTTGCAAAGATGTTTTGAAATTACATGTAACGTATGAATTGGTCATGCCTGCTTCTGCTGAGGGTGTTTGTATCGATAATGAAATCGGTATGATTTTTGAAGAAAATGGAATTTGGAAGATTCTTTTTAAAAAGCTTCAAACTTCAAATGGTAAGCAGTTCGATGAAATTCATAGTGGAAATATTCATGCGATTGTTTTGCCTACACCTCGTGGCAGGATTTAGTTTTTTACGATTACACATAAAGGATAAATAATGAAGTTCGTTTCTATTTTAATGGGAAGCAAAAGTGATTACGCTGTTATGGAAGAGTGTGCAAAGACCCTTGAAAAATTTGGTGTTTTACATGAAGTTGTTGTTTCCTCAGCACATAGAAGTCCAGAGCGAACCCATCAGTATGTTAAGAATGCGGAAGCTAAAGGTGCTAAAGTCTTTATCGCAGCAGCGGGGATGGCAGCACACCTAGCAGGTGTTGTTGCATCGCTTACGACCAAACCCGTGATTGGAGTGCCGATGAAAGGCGGTGTCATGGAGGGAATGGACGCCCTTTTAAGTACGGCTCAGATGCCAGGAGGTATGCCTGTAGGTACGGTTGCTATTGGCTCGGCAGGAGCAGTGAATAGTGCCTATTTAGCCATGCAAATTTTAGCCATTGAAGATGAAGAATTGGCGGCCAAACTTAAGGAAGATCGTATTTTAAAAGCAAAAAAAGTTGAAACTGACTCGATGGGAATTGAAATTATTCTTTAAGGAGAACGCATGAACAGTTGGATGAAAATTGAAGAGTTTTGTGCTTTGGTAAATTTAGACATTGCAGCTGTTCAGGCTTTGATAGATGAGGGAAAATTGATATCCAAAGAGGATGAAGAGGGTGTTTGTTTTGTTGAGGTAAGTTGTAGTGCCCAAGCGCTTATCCCCGCAACCAAGGGGGTTGTTTTGGATGAAATATACGAGGGTGGCGCGGTATCAATGAGTTCTGAATTTGTTGAAAAAACGGTGGGTGCTATTTTGAGTTTGCACGAGAAGGTTTTAGATGCAAAAGAGGAGACTTTGGAAACGTTAAAAGGTGAAAACCGTTTTTTAAAAGAGGCTCTTTTTTCGATGCAGGAACTTTATGACGAAGATCGTAAAACTATTGAAACCTTAACCAAACAAATTGAAATCTTGCAAGATGAGCTTGAATTTACCAAACGAAAATATAAAATGATGTGGAATAAAGCAGTGGAGAGCTACACGCCATCTGCAAAATAATCTTTACATGTAAAAAGGAAAGAGTGTGTTAACTTTTAGTCAAATGCTTTTAAATCTTCAAACATTTTGGCAAGAACAAGGATGTACGATTGTTCAACCTTACGATATGCCAGCAGGCGCTGGAACGTTTCATAACGCAACGTTTTTACGAAGCCTTAGCTCTAAACCATGGGCAACAGCTTATGTTGCTCCGAGTCGTAGACCTACCGATGGACGTTATGGTGAAAATCCAAATCGACTAGGCAGTTACTACCAATTTCAGGTGTTAATTAAACCTAGCCCTGATAATATTCAAGAACTTTATCTCAAAAGCCTTGAGATGTTAGGTCTGGATATTAAAAAACATGATATTCGCTTTGTAGAGGATAACTGGGAATCACCTACTCTTGGTGCATGGGGTCTTGGTTGGGAAGTGTGGTTAGATGGCATGGAAGTGACCCAATTTACCTACTTTCAGCAAGTAGGAGGCATTCCTTGCAGTCCTGTATCGGTTGAAATTACCTATGGAGTGGAGCGTCTTGCAATGTATTTGCAAGAAAAAGAGTCCGTCTTTGATTTGGTGTGGAATGAAAACCAATTTGGCGTGACAACCTATGGGGATGTGCACAAACAAAGTGAGTATGAGTTTAGCCGTTATAACTTTGAAGTGGCTGATGTGGCAATGCTTTTTGCTCAGTTTGAAAATGCGAGTCTTGAGTGCAAACGTTGCTTGGATGAAAATTTGCCTTTGCCTGCGTATGATTATTGTCTCATGGCATCACATACATTTAACGTTTTAGATGCGAGAAAAGCGATTTCAGTGACACAACGCCAAAATTATATTTTAAAAATTAGAGAGTTGGCTAAAGGGTGTGCTTTAAAATATAAGGAAATTGTTGGTTGATGCGTTTAGGTGAGATTTATGATTATTTAGACGCTCTTAGCCCTTTTGCAACGCAGGCTTCATGGGATAACAGTGGTCTTCTCATAGGCAGTAGGGATGATAGGGTTGAGCGTATCTATTTAAGTCTTGACATTGATACGTCACTCTTAGAAGAGGTTGTGGAAAATTCGCTGATTATTACCCATCATCCGCTTATTTTTAGTGGATTAAAAAAAGCTTGATTTTGCAAAATATCCCGCATGTTTGATTCAAAAAAATGATGCAAAAAAACATTTCATTGATTGCCATGCATACTAATTTTGATCTTTCACATCTGAATGCTTATGTTGCTTCAAAATTAGGGTTTAAGGTCATGAAATATGAGGGTTTTGTGATCTATTGTGAAGTAAATCAATCTTTTGATGATTTGGCTTTACATGTAAAAACAGTTTTTAATCTTGAGCATTTACATGTAGCCAAGGCCAATTCATGGATTAAAACATGTGCAATTACGACAGGTTCTGGTGGAGATTTAATCTCTCAAATAGATGCGGATTGTTTTTTTAAGCGGTGATTTCAAGTACCATCAGGCTTTAGAAGCGAAAGAGAATAAGCTTTCATTAATTGACATTGGGCATTTTGAATCAGAGCGCTATTTCCCAGAGTGTTTAGCCCTTTATTTGAAAAATTTTTCCATTACAAGCTATAATGTCAAATTCGAAAAATCCGTTTGAGTATAGATAGAGGACAAAAAAGAGATGAATAAGTATTTAGAACAGTTAATTGCGCTTTCAAAGTTAGATAAAGAGATTGATGATTTTGCACCACGCATTGCCAAAGTTGAAAAAAATGTTAAAACTTTTCTTTGGATAAAGAGAGAGATTTTAAAAACTTCAAGTAGAAGCATTGGCGACAGATATCGCAGAGGCAAAACTCAAAAAAAGGAAAAAATGAAGCCCATTTAGCTGAATTGTCTTCCAAACTGAAAGATATTACCAAAAAAAGTGCGCTCGTTAAGACAGCAAAAGAGATTAAAGCGCTTCAACTTGAAGAGGAAATTTCAAAAGAGCAGTAGTGATTTTGCGAATGATGAAATTAATCGTTTAGAGAAGATTATTGAATTAAAACAAACAAATAGCGTAATGATTGAAGAAAAAATTGTAGAAGTTTCTAAAGAGTCTGAAAGTATTAAAACATCTATTGATTCACAAATTCAAGCTATTGAAGAAGAGCGTAAAGATGTTTATAAAGCTAAAGAAGAGCTTCTTTCTGAAATGAGTCAAAAAATCTTGACATTTTATGAAAAAATTAGAAAATGGGCAGGCAACTCAACCGTTGTTCCTGTGAATAAACAGGCATGTTATGGCTGTTTTATGAGAATTAACGATAAAACCTATTCAAGTGTTTTAAAGCAAGATGATATTGTAACATGCCCGCACTGTGGACGTATTTTATACAAAGAGATTGAGGAAGCAAAGGCGTAAGCTTGAGCTTTTTTTATTATGTTTTGGCAACGCTGTTGTATCTTTTAGCGTTGCCTCTTTTAGTCTACCTTCGCTTTAAAACAAAGTATCGAAAATCCATTCCCGCTCGTTTTTTTATGAAGAACAATGCGCCTTTTTTTTGAAGAAAATGGTATTTGGTTTCATGCGTGTTCTTTTGGGGAAGTGCGTTCTTTGAGCCCTTTGATAGAAAAAGTTCCTAACCCTTTAGATGTTCGTATTAGTGTTATTACTCAAACAGGATTTGAGGAAGCACAAACGTATACAAACGCACAAGTTCGTTATTTGCCCTATGAAATTTTTTTACCTTTTTGGATGAAGAGGCAAAGAACATTGATTGTTATGGAAGCAGAATTGTGGCCAATGCTTTTTTGTATTGCCAAGTTTAAAGGGATGAAAACGGTTTTGCTTAATGCCCGTATTTCTGATCATTCGTATGCGTCTTATCAACGTTTTGCGTGGGTGTATCGCTGGATATTTGGTTATGTAGATATTATCCTCGCACAAAGTAATCGTGATGCAGAGCGTTTGCGCTTTTTAGGAGCTAAAGAAGTTTATGTTGCAGGAAACATTAAAACGTTTCAAGATTATACACCAACAAAGCAGTATTCGAAAAAGGCACAAAAGCGAGTTGTTATTTTAGCGAGTACGCATGAAGGGGAAGAAGAGCTTATTTTATCGCATATTAAACTTCAACCTAATGACCAGCTCATTGTTGTTCCAAGGCACCCTGAACGTTTTGAAAAAGTGAATACGTTTTTAAATACTTTTGCTTTAAACGAAGGGAAATGTTATGCAAGATTTTCGTTGGATCCGTCTATGGAGCAAGATATTGTACTATGCGATACAATGGGAGAGTTAGTTAATCTTTATGCCATAGCAGATGTTGTGATTTTAGGGGGTTCTTTTAAGGATGGTATTGGTGGTCATAATCCACTAGAACCTGCTTATTTTGGTGTTAAACTCATTAGTGGGGAATTTATTTTTAATCAAAAGGTATTGTTCGAATCCGTTGAAAATGCCTTTACATGTAACGTGGAAGATTTAGAAAATGTTTTTGATCGTATTGACAATTATCCTAGCAGTGCGATTGCTCATCGTGGCGACATAGCGCCACTTCTGGATAAAATATTAGGAAATAAAAATGGAAAAAGCGTATAAATTATTAGCGTTACAAGAGGGTATTTCAAATCGTGCCGCTAAAGAGTTAATTGACAGGGCGTAGTGTATGCCGCTGGAAAAAAAGTGAGTGTTGCTCGTGAAGAGCTAAGCCCGAGTACAAAATTTAAAGTCGAGAAAATCGCACCTATTAAAGTCTTATTTGAAGATGAGTATATTATGGCAGTGGATAAACCTGCTTTTATGACTTCAGAAGAAGTCGCTGAGATTAAGAAATTACCACTGTTACATCGTTTGGATAGAGAAACCAGTGGAGTCTTGCTTTTAACCAAAGATGATGCCTTCCGTGAAAAAGCAGTTCAGGCTTTTAAAAAACGGGAAGTTCAAAAAGAGTATATTGCTATTGTTGAAGGCAAAGTTGTCGAAGCAGTGGATGTGAATGCACCTATTTTAACGATTAAAAAAGGCAATTCTGCCTACAGTAAAATTAGTCCTGATGGTAAGGAAGCCATTAGCCATATAGAGCCTTTGATGATTGAAGGGAAGCGTTCTAAAGTAAAAGTGAAAATTGAAACAGGGCGAACCCATCAAATTAGGGTGCACCTTAAAAGTATTGGTGCTTCTATCTTAGGCGATACAGAATATGGCGGAAGACCGTATAAACGTTTGATGCTTCATGCCTCTAAAATTATGCTTTTGGGTTACATTTTTCAAAGCAAAGAACCTGAAGATTTTATTAAATTTATCGCATAAACACTGTCCGAGTAAACCAGCATAAATACCTATAAAATGGTACTTTTATGCAATTTATATGCTTTTAAATAGGATGTTTATTTTAAGGTTTTATTTAGTTTAAAGTATTCTTTGGATAAACTTCCATTCGTTAAAAAAAGTACCATGAATAGATTTTTAAGAAGGATGATCTGTGTTTGAGGTTTTAACCGATTCATTTCGTACGGCCGTTAATAAAATTCGTTTCAGCGACGATGAAAAGTCGCTCAAAAATGCACTTGAAAATTTAAAAAAAGCATTACTCAAAGCCGATGTGCATCATAAAATCGTTCGAGACTTGCTCAAACAAGTCGAGATCGAGACTAAAGCGAAAGGCATCGGACAGGTTAATTTTTTACGCGCTCTCAAAACAAATTTAACGCAGATTTTGACGGTTCCCGGTCGCCAAGGATTTGTTTATGCGTCAAAACCGCGACCAAAGTTTTGATGGTCGGTCTTCAAGGTAGCGGTAAGACGACGACGACCGTGAAATTGGCAAATTATTTAAAATTAAAACAGAAAAAAGTGTTGGTCGTCGCCTGCGATTTACAGCGTTTAGCCGCCGTAGAGCAGTTAAGACAGTTTGTGTAGCGCTAACGAAATCGATCTTTATTTTGAAGAAAACGGTAATCCCGTAACGAATTGCCAAAAATGCGCTCAAAAAAAGCCAATGAAGGCTTATACGACGTCGTTTGGTCGATACTGCGGGTCGATTGGCAATCGATGCGGAGTTGATGGATCAACTCGAAGCGATTAAAAAAGAGACCGCGCCCGATGAAATCTTTTACGTTGCCGATTCGATGACAGGTCAAGATGCGGTGCGAAGTGCGGTAAGTTTTCATGAAAAAATTACCTTAAGCGGCGTGATTCTCAGTAAATTCGACGGTGACGGTAAAGGCGGCGTAGCGTTAGGTATCGCCGAGCAAACCGGCGTTCCGCTTCGTTTCGTGGGCGTGGGCGAAAAAGTAGCGGATCTCGAGCATTTTATTCCCGATCGTATCGTTAACCGTTTAATGGGCGAGGGCGATCTTGAAACTTTGGCGGAGAAGACCGGTTTGATTATCAACGATCAGCAAGCCAAAGCGATTACGAAAAAGATCAAAAAAGGCGAGTTTAACTTTAACGACTTTTTGGAACAAATGGAGCAGATGAAAAAGCTCGGAAGCATGAAATCGTTGATCGGGATG
>JAJOKG010000055.1 GCA_021206415.1 Sulfurospirillum sp.
AATAAAGAAGAAAAAATGACGCTTGGAGATATCTTAAAAGATCAACTGAAGTAATCCATGCAAAGAAAAGTACTTGGCGCACTTTTTGTGATACTTTTTGTAGGAGTGGGATTTTTTTTATCCCAACTCCTAAATCAAGAGGTTGACGTTAAAATAGATGTTGCTGAGTACGAATCTTCAAAACAGCCAGAGATTAATCAACACACAGATAAAAAGATGTGGATTAAAGAAATGGCGCAAAAAGATTCACGAGAGTTCATTTTCCCTGTCAATGAACTTTTTATGCAAATTGATTTAGCAAAAGAGTTGGGTGGTAATGGGAAAACAAAATCGTTTCGCTTGGTGATTGATCGGGCGGATCGTTATTCACTCTTTTGTATTATTCAAACACTAACATCTTTACATTTACCCTATATGGTGATTAAAGAAGATAAATTTCCTTTGATTTTTGTGGAAGAAAAAAGTGCAAAGAAACTAGAAAGTGTTGTTTTAGAGCTTGAAAAATATGATATTAAATCAAAAATTGTCGAGGTTTGGTTATGAAAACAAAAAAGATCATTGTATGCGATGCAATCCACGAAAAAGGTTTTGAAATCTTACGTGCCGAGAAAGATATTGAAGTTATTGATGCAGTAAAAGTGCCAAAAGATGAATTATTGAAAATGATGGGAGATTGCGATGTTGCGATTACCCGTAGTTCTACCGATGTGGATGAAAAATTTTTAAATGCAGCAACGAACCTAAAAGCGATTGTTAGAGCGGGTGTGGGTGTTGACAATGTAGACCAAGAGGGATGTTCTCGTCGAGGTATTATTGCGATGAACGTGCCAACTGCCAATACCATTGCCGCTGTGGAACTCACTATGGCACACCTTTTAGGTTGTGCAAGAAGTTTTCCTAACGCGAATAACCACCTTAAAATTGAACGTATCTGGAATCGTGAAAAATGGTATGGCGTTGAGCTTGCTGAAAAACGTTTAGGTGTGATTGGTTTTGGTAACATCGGTAGTCGTGTGGCTATTCGTGCAAAATCGTTTGGTATGGACATTGTGGCGTATGACCCTTATATTCCCGCTTCAAAAGTCACAGACCTTGGCATGACCTATACCACCAATTTTAATGATATTTTAGCGTGTGATTTCATTACGATTCATACACCTAAAAACAAAGAAACACTCAATATGATTTCTTATGATGAAATTGCAAAGATGAAAGATGGCGTACGTCTTGTGAATTGTGCAAGAGGTGGCTTATACAACGAAGAAGCACTTTTTGCTGGCCTTAAAAGTGGTAAAATTGCTTTTGCAGGCATAGATGTTTTCTCTAAAGAACCTGCAACAAACCATCCATTACTTGATTTAGAAAATATTTGTGTGACCCCTCATCTTGGTGCAAATACCTTAGAATCTCAAGAAAAAATTGCTATTCAAGCTGCTGAGAATGCGGTGAGTGCAGCACGTGGTATTAGTTATCCTAATGCGCTTAACTTACCTATTAAAGCTGAGGATATGCCAGCTTCTTTGAAACCTTATTTAGAATTGGTTCAAAAAATGGGCTTTTTAGCTGCACAACTCAATCGTTCTGCCATTAAGTCTATTCGTCTTGAACTTGAAGGGGACATTGCTGAATTTGGCAAATCTCTTTTAACATTTGGTATTGTAGGGGCACTCAGTGAAACCAATACGACAACAGTGAATTATGTGAATGCAGAATTTGTCGCCAAAGAAAAAGGCATTGAGAGTAAATTTGAAGCACTAGGAAGTACGAGTGGTTATAAAAACAAAGTAACTTTGGTTTTAGTCACCGATAAAGACGCGATTAGTATTAGTGGAACTGTTTTTGGTGAAGATGAACAGCGTATTGTGGGCATTAATGGCTTTAAATTTGACTTTAAACCTAAAGGTAAGATGATTATCTTTAAAAATAGTGACGTTCCTGGCGTTATTGCTAATATCACCTCTATTTTGGCAAAAGAGGGCATTAATATTGCAGACTTTAGATTGGGTCGTGGCGCACATCAATTTGCAATGGCGGTTATCTTAGTGGATACGGATATTGATAAAAAAATCATTACAGAACTCAATAAACTCGAAACATGTATTTGGGTTGAGTATGCAGTATTATAAAAAAAAGGGATAGTGAAATGTTAAGAGAGAAGTTTACCCCTATCTGCTTTTTATCGGCTTTAGGAGCGGGGGGACTCTCTGTCTCCTTCTTTATCTATTTAATGTTTATGGTTCCTCATGTTGGGGTTCCTATGACAACGTTTTGAGTTTTTTTTATGCAGCTCTTATTAAGGGTGACTGGCTCTCTTTTGTGAGTGGAGCCAGTGCTTTTGGTATTCTCTTTTTTGCGTTTTACCATTTTAAACTTTTGGTATGGAATATCAAACAATATAACCTTTATAAAAAAACAGAAGCGTATCAGCATTTGATTCAGTCTAATGCTGAAGTGACGCTGATGACATTGCCATTAACCTTTACGATGACGATTAATGTTTGTTTTGTTTTAGGTGCGCTTTTTGTGCCAAAATTATGGAGTATTGTAGAGTATCTTTTTCCTTTTGCGTTAATAGGATTTGCTCTTTGTGGCTATTTTGCTTTAAAATTTTTCATTGATTACTTTACACGTTTAATTGTCAAGGGTGATTTTGATTTCGCCAACATAATAATCTCTCACAGATGATTTCGATTTTTTTCATTGCGTATGATAGCGGTTGGTTTTGCAG
>JAJOKG010000179.1 GCA_021206415.1 Sulfurospirillum sp.
GATGATTTTCTAGTTTAAAAAGTTCATTATTTGGCATGAAAACTCCTGTGAACAAGCAGTAATTCTATTATTATAATGCATTATATCTTATTATGTACTATTATAAAAGCAACATAACCCTCAAACCACCCTACTTCTTAAGCTTTTTCAAAAATACTATTTTAAACAATAATAGACAATAAATCATTTTAAATCTTTATTTATATTCATTTAAAGAGTATAATCACATAAAATAACTAAAAAGGCTTAAAATGGACAATACTGACAAAATAGGCAAACGTGTTAATTTTACTGAGAAAAATATGCTTAGACTTGATATTTTATCCTCAGTTTATAAAAAAGAGATAGAAGGTCTCTCAAATCGTGATTCGTTTGATTTTATTATCAATAAAGTGATTGAAGAGTTTTACAAGTCTGATAAGATGAAAAAGTTATTGGATATTTAATTTATGCAACACCCTAATCTCTTTTCAGTAAAAAAGGATCATTTACTTCTTACCCGGTCTGTTAAAGGTAGAATGCGTTATTACCTATTAAGAATTGAAGAGACTTTATTTGGGGAGTATCTTTTGGAAAAAGTGTATGGGAGTATGCGTCATAAGAAACCAACGAGGGTTTTAAAGGAGTATTATGATACTTGGGTTGAGGCTAAGAAAATGTTTGATTTGATAATCAAGGGAAAACAAAAGCGAGGATATTCTTAAAAGCAATATGATATAATAGAGCATGGATAAAAACACTATACTTAATGAGCTTAGACGCTTAAAACCATATTATTTATCTGAAGGCTTTAGCATAGAAGGTCTTTTTGGATCTTACGCACGTGATGAAGCTGATGCCAAAAGTGATATTGATATTCTCGTAGAAGCCAAGCCTTCTTTTGTGGAAAAATATGGCATTCATGCCATTGCCAGAATAGAACAAATTCAACAAGAACTTTCACGAGCATTAGGTGCTCAAGTTGATTTGGCTGATAAAACAGGTATGGGCAAAACGGCTCAAAAATTTATTATTGATAGAGCTCTGTATGTCTAAAGAACTGATAACGAAAGTTCATCTTATTCTTGAAAAAATTGGCTACATTGAAAAGGTAATTGAACAAAGTGGTTCCATATCAGCAGCTCTTCATGATCTAAGCACCTATCGCCCAGCTATTTTAATGCATCTGACCTCCATTGCTGAACAATTTGACAAAATGAAAAAAGCTCCTGATACATCATTAATACAAACATTTGATGCTGATGATTTAAAAGGTATTTGTGATGTCAGAAACTATATTGCTCACGATTACGAAGGGGTTAACCTCTCCATTATTGAGTGGATTCTTCGCAATATTCTGCCAAAATTTAAATTACAGTGTGAGCAATTGATTAATCAAACACAATAAATCTCGCACTTACTGTTTGATGTAAAAATCCCTGCGATCAACAAACATATTAAAAACATTCTAGCAAATAGGGAGTTGGTTAATTCAACTATTTCCAAAATGAAAACAGTTCAAAAAGAAGGGAAAAGAGGCGTCAGAATTTACCAAACCGAGATGATAATATCTAAATTGTAATATTCAACATGGTAACTTTTTCCCCTCACAAACAGTTGTAGCAAATTTTGCGACAACTGACACCTTGTCAAATTCGCCGTCATCAAAAATATTATTTATGTGCTTGCCTATGCTTCTATTGCAATATCATGAATAATCTGTTTAAAAAAGGTTTCACTCCATAACTCTAACTCAGCCATCTCTTTAATAAAAGACCTTACATCGTTTTTAGCTTTTGCAATATCGAGGTGTTCAATACGCGTATTTAAAAGTGTTATCAGACTCTCTTTGGTTAAATGCTCAGGTAGGGTTTGCTTTTGGGCTTCAAACCATTTGCAACTCTGCTCCAAGCGTGCTTTTAAGTGCTGTATATCCAAAGGGGTTTTATGCGCTATGTACCACACAAGATCATACCAATCCCTGCCTTTAGGTCGCGTACCCCATGAACGGCACAGCAGTGCATGCATTTTCCCAGCAAAAAGTGAGGGTAAGGTCATCGCCGTAATCGAATAGGGTCGTGGAACAAGTCTCAAAACACTGTGTGTTTGAAAGTGCAAAGGAGGCTCTGTGTCTACTTCAAATTTGATTTTGATGATTTGGTCTTTATGGATGCTTTGAAGAATGTTCTTAGGGGCATTGATGGAGAGAAGATGCTCTACGGTATTGCCTTTTAAAAAAGCAGACTGCACAGCAGAATCAGCTGTTTTTTCTTTCATCTCAATCTTTACATCAAACCCAAAGGAGAGTAATGTTTCACTAAGAGATTTTTCATAGATACGCAAATCAAATGATGGATTTTCTTTAAGAAGGGAGAAATCAAGATCTTCTGAAAAGCGTGGGAGTCCGTGTAAAATACGAAGAGCCGTTCCTCCATAAAAAGCAGCCTCTTTAAAAAAACCTCCTTCATACAATCCTAAAAGCACAATCTCTTGAAGAATTTCACGCAAAGCATCCACACTCTCTTCTTTAGAATTGAGTGCATAATGTTCAAGCATTTTGGCAATGGCAGGATGGCTACTCGCCATGATTGACTCCTTTTTGCAGAACAAAAGCCAGTGTACGTAAGTTTTTAGAACGATACGCATGTGCAATTGAGAGGATAAGTTCAACATTTAACATCTCTAGTCGCTCTAGGCGAAGGTCATACAAAAGGTACTCTTTCATCTGCGCTTGTGTCATACTTCCTACACCTCTGTCATAGCGTATTTTATCGCACAATGCTTTTTCTGGGGTTGCGATGAGTTTTCCACCGTTATTCTCATCATACATCCAATCAACACCAAGCGCGTAGGCCTCTTTAGGGATGTGTTTATAACTAAAGCGCCCTAAGGGTGTTTCAAAGAGTTTTGGATGGTTAAGCGTTGCAGCTGTCACTTCACTCACACGCTCAGGAATCATGCCATAGTGCGAGAGTGCAAAATCAAACGAAACATATGAAGGGGTGTAGAGCATATTGGAAATGCTGATAGTATCAATAGGTGCGCTTTGGTATCTTTTTCCAAGATGGTAAACCCCTCGTTTTAAGCGTATCAAATCACCATTTTTGACCATCGTGGCTATTTTAATATTGACTTGTGAAACGCTAGGTTCTAAAAAGGCACTGAGCATTTCGTGTGTAAACAGTGGTGTTTTAAAGTGGTTTTTAATATCGATGGTTTCCATGTGGTTATTATACATAAATATCTCTTTATTGTATAGATAATATATTTAAAGCATTTTAACTATTAGAAAGATATAGTGTATATCTAGGTGTTCTTATTTTTTTATCTTTAACAACCTATTCCAAAATGGAACACGTTGAAATTTCCAACATTCTTAACACTAGCAGGTCCTTTTATGTTAAGCATATAGGGAATATTTCAACCTAGCAAAATGTATCACTCCCCTAGTTTTTTTATTTTATGTACTCCACACATCACTCAGCACTTCGGCTTGTTTCATATAGGAATAGGTAATCCTTTGAGATAATCTCCAGATTTTCCCCTCCTTCACACCGTGCATGCGACTTTCACCGCACACGGCGTTCCACCAGTGTATAAACCTTTCTAACTGTAACCTAATAACATCATAAGAAAATCCCTAAGCTATCAATTGATTCCCTACAAGAACTCTAAGCTTATTTACTCTTTCGAGTTGTTCGGCATTGAGCCCTAAAAGATTGGTATACCTATTTATTGTCTCGTTGTCCGTAGCATGAATCAGTCTATGCACATTTTCATGTACAATGACTAAATTCTTGTATTCATCCTTACCATTTAAAGCTCGAGGCTTCTTGTGGTGACAATGAATCTCCTCTACATCTAACGTATTACCTAATACATAACATTTTCCATATTGTCCGACATAAAGCGATATCCGATTATCGTTGTATTCAGCAGATTGACCTCTTACGGGGTTAGCCACTAGATATTTCAGATTTTCAATTGGTACTGCTTTTTGCTCGGTGTGGATTTGTTCTCTATCATTCGCTTTGTATATCGAGTAACCTCGATAGTTGAGCTGTGTTTGATGTTGAGCATACCCTATGGGGATTAGAGGAGTATCATAAACGAACCGAAGCTGTTTACTCTTTCCGTACATATCTTTTATGTATTTTGGTATAGATTCTTTTTCTTTAGCTTTGCGTGGTTTCAATCTATTCTTGAGGATTGAACGAGTACGATAGGCGATTGCACTAAAGTCTAAGTTGCAGTTAGTGGCACAATTATAATAATTGTGTACACCGATGATATAGGAGTTTAGGCGCATGACTGCGCTATTTCCTGAATCTTTTGGTTTCTGCACAGCCTTTGCGTGTTCTCTCATGGTTAATAAAATCTTTTTAAAGGCTTTTAAGCCTATATGAGATTTCACAACCCATTTGTTATCGTTCTTATTCTTTACCTTACCCTTTGTGGTTACTTTGAGCTTAATGCCTAAGAAATCTGAATAGTTTTTCCGAAGATTGACTATTTTTGATTTTTCAGGGCTTATTTCAAGTCCTAGTCTTTCTTTGAGCCATAATTTAGTAGCTTCAAAAATACGTTTTGCGTGATTATGGTTTCGACAGAAGAGCTTGAAGTCATCGGCATAGCGAACTATGTAGACCTCTTTGAGATTGGATTGTTTTAATGCTTGATTGACCTTGTGACCTTGTGCGTTAGCACCAGTAAATTTGGTTTTCGTTTGCATTTCTTCCCATTGACTTGCTATCCAGTGGTCAAACTCATTAAGAGCGACATTTGCTAGTAAGGGTGATATGATACCGCCTTGGGGAGTTCCTTTCTCTGGAGTTCCAGTTCCTTCAATTTCTGCTTTAAGGAGTTTAGAGATAATCGCAATTATTGCTTTATCTCGTATTCCTAGCGTCCATAATTGCTTGAGTAGTTTACTATGATCGATGTTGTCAAAGAAACCTTTGATATCAACGTCTACGACATAGTGTAAGTTTGCCTTTTGTGCTAAGTGGTAAGCTCTTGCTATGGCGTGTTTTGTACCTCGAAGAGGTCTAAAACCATAACTGTGCTTATAAAACTTCGCTTCACAAATTGGCTCTAACACTTGAAGTATACATTGTTGGACTAACCTATCACTAATGGTAGGTATGCCTAAAGGTCTCATCTTACCGTCTGGCTTTGGTATTTCTACTCTGCGTACCGCTTGGGGTTGGTAATTTCTTAATTTCGCTTCAACAAACTTAACGAGAGCGTCAGGTTCCATTCTTGCCAAATAAGCAATCGTTTTACCGTCCGTTCCCTTGGTGTTACTTCCTGTATTTTTCTTGATGTTTCGATATGCCAATAAGACATTGTCCCTATCTGTGATTTTACTCATCAGGTTGGTAAATATCTTGCCTTTTGAGCTGTCAGCATACAGTTGATCTTGAACAACTTGGAAGTCATAATATTCGCTGTTACGAAGTGTTTGTCGCTTTGGGTTCTCTATGATTTTACTCAAAGTCGGCTCCTTTCATTGCTGAATTTCGCCTCTCTTAGTCATACTCGAACCTTTGATGTTGGTTATAGTTGGTACTTGTGTTAATACAATGGCTAAAGCCCTTTGCTCCACTTCCATTACAGAAGCTTCATCGCTCATGACTTCACTTTCACGTTGATTAAAGAACTTTAATACCTTGCGGATTTATCTGTCCTAACGTTTCATAGATCGTTAAATCTCCACGTTCAACGCTTACCTTGTTCCAATAATTCTATCTGTACATATTCCTTTAGGTGTTTCCTATGAGCCTGTAAGCTTGATATCGCCTTTAGCGGTATATGGAGTTTCATGCTTGTGATTCTTACTTTTCCACACTTACCCTATTGCTAGGATATACATTTCTGTATATTTTGAATTTAGACCCTTACATTCGGAAATTCGTCAGTGCCTTAGCACATTCTCACCATGAGAATTTTATAGACCCCCGACCTATCAGATACTCGACCACCTCTGGTTCGCTTTTCCACAGCTTAACCTGTTTGGGTATCCTCTCAGCCGTCTTCACCGAGCTTTAGACCGCTTGCTTTTAACGAAGCATATCGCCTATCGGAGTATTAGGGAGAGCGTTTCAAGGCGTTACCCTATCATTCCACTCTTCAAATTATTAGTTTAACCCCGTAAATACGAGGTTAGAACAACTTTTCACTGTTCAACAAGTCGCACCACAAGCTCAATCGCTTCTATCTGTTGATCAGGTGGGTATTTGTATTTGATAAGTATAACACGAATCAGATTTCTCATTCGTGCCCTGACACTCTCTTTTTTCTGCCAGTCGACACTGACACTGCTTCGCAATTTTTGAGTGAGTTCTTGGGCTATTTTTTTTGAGGATTTCATCGCTCATATCTTTTAAAGCAGATTCATTCTCTGCTAGGGCATCGTAAAATGCCACTTCATCATAATTTAAACCCAAATCTTCGCCGTGTTTCATAGCGTTTGAAAAATCTTTTGCCATAGCAATCAATTCTTCAATCACTTTGGCGGTTTCTATGGCTCGGTTATGGTATTTGCTCATTGTCGCTTGGAGTCTATCGCTAAATTTTTTTCTCTTGAACGACATTGCTTTTTGTTTTAGATTTGATGTCATCTTTGAGTAATCGCTCTAACAGTTCTACAGCTAAATTCTTATAAGGCATATGGGCAACGTCGTTTAAAAATTCATCAGACAAAATCCCAATATTTGGTTTATCTAACCCCACAAGAGCAAAGATATCTTCCACGCCGTCTGAGACAACAGCATTGTCAATGATCTGTTTTATCACCGAATCTTTGTCGATGCCTTTTGTTTTAGGATTGGCTTTTTGGATCACCGCTTTGATAGCTTGAAAAAAAGCAATTTCCTCTTTACATGTAAGCGCTTCGCTCATCGTTCCACACAAACTAAATGCTTTAGTAAGAGCTAGAACTTCATCACTATAGCGTTTTTTTCCCTCTTCAAGTCCTAGTATAAAGTTAGCAGCGGGTGCTAAAAGTCTATGCGCTTTAGTCATAAACTCCGAATAGTCAAAACCATGAAACATGTTTTGAATGATTTCAAGACGCTTGAACATCTCCGCCAGTGCTTCAGCCGTATCGATGGTTCCTTTGCCTTTTCCTCCTGCGGTTGTGTAGGTTTGAAGTGCGCTTTTAAGCTCATTGGCGATACCAATATAATCAACGACCAAACCGCCTTTTTTATCTTTAAAAACACGGTTAACCCGTGCAATGGCTTGCATAAGGTTATGTGAACGCATGGGTTTATCGATGTACATCGTATGCACGCTTGGTGCATCAAACCCCGTAAGCCACATATCCCTTACAATCACCAGTTTAAGTTCATCTTCGGGGTCTTTAAAGCGTTTTTCTAACTCTTTCTTGGTTTGTTTGCTGTAAAGATGCTTTTGCATCGAAGCTTCATCGCTGGCACTTCCCGTCATGATGATTTTGATAGCACCACGGTTGGGTTCGTTACTGTCCCACTCAGGTTTTAAAGCAATGATGGCATCATAAAGCTCTACGGCGATTTGTCTACTCATCGCCACAATCATCCCTTTGCCCTCTATTGAAGCTCTTCTTGTCTCAAAATGCTCTACCAAATCTTTGGCGACTTGTTCGATTCTATTCTTAGCTCCAACGAGCTTTTCGAGTGCCGCCCATTTGCCTTTAAATTTCTCTTGTTCATTGGTTTGTTCGCCCTCAACCAACTCACCCACTTCTTTGTCTATCTTTTTGAAGACTTCACTATCAAGATTGAGTTTTGCCAGTCTACTTTCGTAGTAGATAGGCACCGTTGCACCATCTCTCACTGCATCTTCGATATCATAAATGGAGATATACTCTCCAAAAACTGCTCGTGTGTCTCTGTCTTCACTCTCTATAGGCGTACCCGTAAAACCAATAAATGTGGCACACGGGAGTGCGTCTCTTAGGTGTTTGGCATACCCGTATTTGAAAGTGCCTGTCTCACCATCAAGCATGGCATCGAAGCCGTATTGGCTTCGGTGGGCTTCATCGGCGATGACCACGATATTGTCTCGCTCACTGAGTATCGGAAAGTGGCTTTCCTCTTTTTTGAGTGCAAATTTTTGAATGGTAGTAAAAATAATGCCACCCGATGGTTTGTCTTTAAGCGTTTCTCTCAAATCATCTATATTTTCAATCTGTTTTGGGTCTTGTCCTAAAAGCATTTTAGCAGAGCAAAATGTTGCGTAAAGTTGACCGTCTAAGTCGTTTCTATCGGTCACGATAAGCAATGTCGGGTTTTTCATCTGAGGTTGTTTGATAAGCTTTCCCGCAAAACATGCCATGGAGATAGACTTTCCACTACCTTGGGTGTGCCAAACAACGCCCCCTTTTCGCGTTTTATTTAGACTTGCTTCTATGACGCATTTGGTGGCTTCTTTGACCGCATGAAATTGATGATACCCTGCAATTTTCTTGATGATTTTTTTACTATCATCCTCAAAGAGAACAAAGTTTTGGATATAGTCTAAAAAAAGCTCTTTGGCAAAGAATCCTTTGATAAGAGTATCGAGCTCGTATTCTAAGAGGGGTTTGTCATTTTCATTTTTGATGGTTCTCCAGTACATAAAACGCTCATCCGTTGCTGTAAGTGAGCCAATTCTTGCATTCATCCCATCACTGATGATAAGGGCTTCATTGAAGATAAAAAGGTCTTCTATCTCATCTTTATAGGTTTGAAGTTGATGGTAAGCTTTGAGGATATCGGCATTTTCATCGGCAGGATTTTTAAGCTCTAGCACACACAAAGGAAGTCCGTTGATAAACACAACCACATCAGGTCTTCGGTTACCTTTGGTGCCTTTGATAGTAAATTGATTGACCACTAAAAAAATCATTTTTGGAGATATCATGAAAATCAATGAGTTTGACCCGCTCGCCTTTTTGTTCTATCTTCTTTTTTTATCTCAACCAAGACACCCTCTAAAAGTATCTTGTGAAACTCTCGGTTGTTTTGGATTAGGCTTGGAAACGATGGCTTTTTCAGTCTGTCTATGGCTTCTTCAATGGCGGTGATTGGTAGGGTGGGATTGAGTTTGATAAGAGCGTTTTTAAGTCTTACATGTAGAAGCACTTCTTGGTATTTGGTTCGCTCAGGCGTTTGGCTATCGGGTGCTATATCGTAGCCATGAATGTACTCATACCCTAACTCTTGAAACCATTCTATGGCTAATTGTTCGACTTGGTCTTCGTTGATCATCTTTTCTTACTCCCTGCCATTTTCATTGCCAACTTTAACTAAAAAATTCCATAGTAAAGTTTAAGCCTCTAAATTTAACTAAGATATTTTATAGTTAAGTTTGAAGGACTAACTTTTACTACATCCGTATCATTTCATAAAATTTCTGCTATCATACTTCTATTGGATTGCGGATTCGCGATCGGTAAAAAGCTCTGGCGGAAGCGTCAGGGCTTTTTTGCAATTCATGTTATTACACATCACTCCATATATCCAATTTTTCCCATCCATCTACAAATCCCATAGCATTTAGGTCAACTATTGGGTGTTCGGCTATCAACTGTTTGACTTCATCAATAAAATCAACCTCTTCGCCAATACAATCAAATAAATATTTGATAACACTTAATGCAAAAAATATAGAAGAGTTATTGTCAAATTCTTTCTCCTCATATACAAGCACCCCATCTTTTTCTTCTTTAAATTTACTTTTAGTGATTTTTCGCAAAGGGTCAAATAAAACATTTTTGGATGGAATTGCAAAAGAAACTCTTAACTCTTTGTTCCATATTCTTGAATGATGCGCACAAATATTTCTCACAATTGTAAAAGCATGCAACCACTTTCCAAATACAGTTGTCGTCACTGGGATTTGAGCACAAACTAACTTCTTATCATCATTGTGCATCGCATAAAACAATTTAGAAAGAGCTCCTAGAGACAACACTTCAACGACACTCCAAAGTGGCAAATTAGTCGTGTTGTACTTCTCTTTAAAATGGCTTATAAACATCTCATCGGATCTTTTACTTTCCTTTTTTATATCTTCCATTAATTCGTCAAATACAGGAATACTACACTGAAAACTTGAATGTTCGAGATATCCAAAAGCTCCATATTTCAAAGAGTGATGATAAGCTATCTGAGTTCTTATATACACCTCGATAACCTCTAAAGCTCCAAAAATCAATCGTCGAAGTTTTGCATCAAAATTATATAAATTTATTATTTGCCTAAATTCTACATCATTAAAAAATTTATTAGCAAATGTGCTATTTTTTGGGTATTGAAAAGGGAGAAAATAAGCACTTAGTCTGTAATAGTTTGTATGTTCGAAAGTTTTTTTATAGCAAATGAATCATTGGAAATAGTAAGCCCATTCTTTTTTAATTTTTGAATTTGTTCTTCAAAAGTCAGATGTGGTTTGTTATAAGAGTTTGCATTTTTTTTTGATTTGTTGTAATTGAGAGTTTAACAAAAAGACCTCCTCATTGGCACATTGTTAAGAGGTGGAGGAGATATGTGGCTATC
>JAJOKG010000023.1 GCA_021206415.1 Sulfurospirillum sp.
AAGTTTTGGTTGTTTTTTTCACTGTGTTCAAAAGAGATGCTGTTGCCTTGATTTACTCTAATAGCAATCGTTACTTGAATTTCAGATGGATTATTAATGGAACTTAGTGAAGGATTGAAAATATTGATTCCCATGTATTCTACCGAACTCGTTCGTGAGGATGCAATAATTTTGGCTTGTTTCGTTAATTCTTGGGTAATGTCTTCAAAAATAGAGATTTTGATGTAATTGTAAAGGATGACGGAGAAGATTACAATCAGTGTCGCCGAAGCAGACACTAATTGTAAGATAAAACTATCTCTTATACTTTTTTGGGAAAGCAAAATCGGTAACCTCTTCGTCTTACAGTCTCAATGGTTGAGATTTCTAATGGTTTATCCATTTTTTGACGAATTTGGTTAATAGCAACTTCAATAACGTTTGGTGTCACAAGCTCTGGCTCTTCCCAGATTGCATCTAAGAGTTGTTCTTTAGAAACAATTTGGTCGCTGTGACGTGCAAGGTGTGTTAAGACTTCAAATGGTTTACCTTTAAGTTCAATCTCTTGACCTTTGTAGGTAATTTTTTCTTCATCTGGATCAATGGTTAAATCATCAATTTTAATCACATTTGTGCCGCCAAAACGAAGACGAGCTTCAATACGAGCAACTAAAATATCAAAATCAAATGGTTTACGAATATAATCATCCGCACCTGCTTTAAGCGCTTTGATTTCACTCTCTTTATCATCTTTTGCAGAAATAATCACTGCTGCGGTACGAGGAGATTTTTGTTTAATAAGATTGATTAAATCAACACCATCACCGTCTGGAAGCATCCAGTCAGTTAAAACGAGGTCATAATTACGAATACCAATGTAGTATTCTGCATCTTTGTAATTTTCTGAGCTATCAGTTTGGTATCCAAACTCTTGTAAGCCTTCTGCAATAGTTTTATTGAGGGTTACTTCATCTTCAACGATTAAAATTCGCATTATAAATTCCTTAGTTGCTAAAATTTAAACGGGATTATATCATCAATTTTAGCTAGATTTAAAGTTTTTTTTAATTAAATTTTAATTTTTCTCAATATTTTTATGCTGTGAGAGACCCCAACTAAGGCATTTGAAAGAATGGTTGGCTTTAGAATTTTTAGCTTTAAGGTGGAAATCTGAGGATACAAATTTTTCAATTTTTGGGATAAATCTTTTAAGGCATCTTCTAAAAGAGTGTAGCGCATCTCTTGCATTTGCTCTTCTAAAAAGAGAGCAACTGTTGCGTAATTAATGAAATTTCCCTCGTTGTAATCGTAATCTATCTTTACATGTAAAAGCACTTTTTGAGGCGTGTGACGCTCTTCTTCAAGAATGCCAACAATCGCCTCAAAACTCAAATCTTTAATATAAATACGCATTAAATAACTCTAACTTCTTGACCTTGAAAGAGTCGAATAATATTAGGAATATGTTTATAAACAATAATAAAAGCAATAATCCATAAGGGAGCGTGCGTTTGGATGCCTTCTAAATCATAATGGATAACATAGGATGAAACAATAAGCGCAACGAGTGCAAGCAAAGAGGAGAGCGAAGAGATTTTAAGTACTTTGCCAACAATAAACCATGTCACAAATGCTATAAGCGTTTCAATGGGAAGCATCACTAAAAGAACGCCTGCACCTGTAGCAACACCTTTCCCTCCTTCAAATTTTAAGTAAGGACTGTAACAATGACCGACGACTGAAAAAATAGCAATTGCCCAAAGTGTTGAAATATCCAAGCCAATTATTTTACCAATTAAAAGGACAATAATGCCTTTGAATGCATCTAAAATTACCGTTAAAATAGCGAGTTTTTTTTGCTAATTTTGGGTTAGTTTCTTTTAAAACACGTAAAACATTGGTAGCGCCAATACTTCCACTTCCACTTTCTCTAATGTCTTTGCCTGTAAAGAGTTTTGCAAACAGTAGACCAAAAGGAATGCCACCCACAAGATAACTTAAAATGTAAAATTGAACGTTAATATTAAAAAAGAAAATCCACACAAAATCCTTCATTGAAAATGGGGTAGTATAGCAATAATTTTGTTATTATTTCTTTAACGCTATAATGCATATTTTCGATAGAGCCAAAGGATTTTAGGGTGAATAATGAAACATTAAAAGAAGAAATTTTCAAACTCAAACAAGAATTACATGTAAGTATTGTGGCGCATTTTTATCAAAAAGATGAAGTGTTTGAACTCGCAGATTTTATGGGAGACTCTTTGCAGCTTGCTCAATGGGCAGCGAAAGATGCTAATCCCTATTTGATTTTTTGTGGTGTAGGCTTTATGGGACAGAGCGTGAAGATTTTAGCACCCCAAAAACGTGTTTTTATGCCAAAAATTGCGTGTTGCGCAATGGCTCGGATGATTGATGTGGATTATTTTGATCAAAATGTTAGGTTACTTGAGCAATCAGGTATTGCAAAATCCGATATTTTACCCGTGACTTATATTAACTCTTCTGCTGAGGTTAAGGCGGCTGTGGGGAAGATGGGTGGATTTGTTTGTACGAGCTCCAATGCGAAGAAAATTATTACCAAAGCTTTAGAGAGTGGGAAAAAGATTTTGTTCGTTCCTGATCGTTGTTTGGGACAAAATATTGCGAAAGAGATGGGGCTTCAGTCTTGTGTTGTAGGAGATGGTACTGATCCAAAAGAGGCTGATATTATCTGTTATAATGGATTTTGCTCAGTCCATCAACTTTTTGATGTAGAAGATATTGCATTTTATCGAGCAAAGTATCCTGATATTTTAATTGCAACGCATCCTGAATGCAAAGTGGAAGTGTGTGATGCTTCTGATTTTGTGGGTTCAACCAGTCAAATTATTGATTATGTGAAGCAACTCCCTCTTGAGCAAAAAGTAGCCATTGGTACCGAGTACAACATGATTCAACGTCTACGCAAAGAGAATACATATGTCCTTTCCTCGTCTAAACCTGAGTGTCCAACGATGAATGAAACCACCCTTCAAGATGTTTATGATACGTTAATGAGTATTAAAGAGGGGCGTTTTGAAAATGAGATAAGTATTTCTGAAGAGACTCGAAAATGGGCGTATGAAGCGCTGAATCGGATGTTTGAGATATGATTAAAAAATTTGTTAAAAAAGCACTTGAAGAGGATGTGGGAAGAGGAGATCTTTTTTCACTTGTGGGTAAAGACAGTTTTGCTAGTGCTAATATTATCTGTAAAGATGTGGGTATTTTTGCAGGTAAGCCTTATATTAAGGCTCTTTGCAAAATGAATAAACTGGATGTTAAATTCTATTTTGACGATGGTGATAGTTTGCAAAAAGGTGATTTAGTCGCACTTATTGAGGGAAAATCAAAAAATATTTTACGGTGTGAGCGAACACTTTTAAATTTAATGCAACATGCGAGCGGTATTGCAACGAATGTTTCACAATATAAAAAAGTACTTGAAGGGTATGCTCTTAAATTGTTAGACACACGCAAAACAAGACCACATCTTCGAGTTTTTGAAAAATATGCTATTCGCTGTGGTGGTGGAAATAACCATCGTATGGGATTGGATGATTGTTTGATGCTCAAAGATACCCATTAAAAACGATTGATGATTTGAAGCAATTTATTGTGGAAGCTAGAGCGAAACTCCCTTTTACATGTAAGATTGAAATTGAGTGTGAAGATGTTGAATTTGCTAAGTTCGCGATGCAGTGTGGAGCTGATATTGTGATGTGCGACAACATGTCTCATGAAGATATTAAAACGGTTGTGACGTATAAAAATGAGCATTTTTCACATGTCCTTTTAGAAGCCAGTGGAAATATTACACAGCAAAATATCATTGAGTATGCCAAAACAGGCGTGGATGCTATTAGCAGTGGGAGTCTTATCCACCAAGCAGTTTGGCTTGATTTTTCAATGAAAATCATCCATAAAACTGTGCTTTAATTTTAGGAACAGTGTACCGTGGCAGATGATCAAGAAAAGACCGAAGAAGCCACCTCTAAAAAGATAGAAGATGCCAGAAAAGACGGAAATGTCCCTAAAAGCCAAGACACCAGTGCTTTTATAACCCTTGTGGTTGCGTTGGGATCTTTTCTTGCTCTTTTGTCATGGATTGAATCTCGAATTATTTACCTCTATCACTACTATCAATCCTTAATTGGAACAGAAATCACCAAAGAAGTTACCTTACAAATGTCTATGATTTCTTTAAGAGAAGTTGTTTTTATGGTGATTCCTTTAGCCTTAGCTGTTGCTATTGCAGGTATTCTTGCCAATGTTATGCAAACGGGATTTTTATTTACGACAAAACCTTTAATGCCCAATTTTAGTAAATTGGATCCTATTAAAGGATTTAAAAATCTTTTTGCGCTTAAAAAATTGATTGAAACGATTAAAACACTTTTAAAAGTAAGTGTTGTTATGGGTGTTTCATATATTTTCTTATGGGATTTTACGAAAGAGCTTCCTACGGTTATTTATTTTCCTTTGTTTGATCAGTTATCGTGGTTAAAAGAGAAAATGCTTATTTTAGCAGCAGTTATTTTAATTATTTTTTTTAGTGCTTGCCTTAGCTGATCTCCTTTTTGTGCGTTATAACTATTTCAAAGAGTTACGCATGAGCAAGCAGGAGATTAAAGATGAATATAAGCAAATGGAAGGTGATCCTAAAATTAAAGCAAAAATTCGCCAAATTCAAATGCAAATGACTCGAAAACGCATGATGCAAGAGATTCCACAAGCGGATGTTGTGATCACAAATCCAACACATTACGCAGTCGCTATTCGTTACAATCAAGAAAAAGAAGCGGCTCCAAAAGTGATTGCAAAAGGAACCGATTTGGTCGCCCTTCGTATTAAAGAAATTGCGATGAATTACAATATTCAAATTGTTGAAAATCCTCCTTTAGCGCGAGAATTGTATAAAAAATGCAATATGGGTGAAATGATTCCAGAGAATCTTTACAAAGCCGTTGCTGAGGTTTTGGCCTTTGTGTATAAAAGTTCAAACAAAGCACGATAACAAACTCTCAATAACTTTTCAGTAAAAATTAAGTATAATCTGCATTTTTTAATAAAGTGGAGTTGAAATGTACAAACAGGCGTGGAAACGTATGCTAGAAGCTAAGCATAGTGTAATTGTCTCGCATGTACATCCCGATGGGGATACATTAGGAAGTGCTCTTGCTTTGTATGATGCATTGACGAATGCAGGTAAAAAAGTGACACTCTATAATGCATCAAAAGAGCTACCGCTTTGTTATGATTTTTTGCCAAACTTTGCAAAAGTAAAGCATACATTACCCAAAGAGTTTGATTTGGTCATCAGTTGTGATTGTTCAACATTTGATAGGCTTAAAATTTCTCGAGGTAATTATGATATTGTGAACATTGACCATCATTAACCAATCACTATTTTGGTACGATTGATGTGGTGATAGATCATTTTAGCAGTGCAGGTATGGTGGTTTATGAGCTTTTAAAGCCAATGATGTTTTGATGAGCAAAACCTGTGCAACTTGTCTTTATACCGCAATTGCAGATGATACAGGTTTTTTCTGTATGGAGATATGGATGCGTTGACGTTTGCAATTGTTTCACAATTGGTGAAATGCGGAGCGAATCCGAAGGAAATTGCGTCTAAGGTCAAAAGAAGAGAATCTCTTGCAAAAATAAGATTATATGGCTATATGTTGAATCATTTTGATTTACATGAAAATGGAACGATTGCTACGATTATTTTCGATAAGGCATCGCTTGAAGCAACGGGTGCAAAGCGACATGATACGAAAAATATTGTCAATATGCTCCGAAGTATTGTAAATGTCACAATAGCCATTATGATTTTAGAAGAAAAAAGAGGGTGGATATAAAATTTCATTACGTAGTAAAAGACCTCAATGTTGCACAAATTGCTTTAGCATACCATGGGGGTGGTCATAAAACAGCTGCTGGTTTTGAAGTGGCACCGTGTGACCCAAAAATACTTCGAAATGAAATTGTAGAAAAAAATAAAAAAGGATGAAAGCTTTATGAAAAGAGAAAGCAAATCTGCGGTAGCAGCATGGATTTTAGGATTTATTCTTGTAACACTTTTAGGGGGAATAGTTTATATTTTTACTTCAAATTCTTTTGAAAGAGAAGTTCCTGAAATTGCTTTTCCAAAAGAGATTGAATGGAACTTAAAAGAGCCTCTTAAGATTCAAGTTGCAGATGAAAGTGGTATTCGTTTTGTAGAGGTTTCTTTGTTTGATGGCGAGAAAAGTGTTGTTCTTGAGTCAAAAGAGATAACGGCTATGCAACAGATTGTTGATTTAAATGTGACGTTCCCAAAAGCAGGGCTTAATCCTACTCAGAAAGTGTTTGAGCTGAGTATTAAAGTGGTTGATAAAAGCAAATGGAACTTTTTTGCAGGGAATAGTGCGTATGCGAAAACCGTCATTAAGGTTGATACCAAACGTCCTGAAGTGACTATTGTCAATAACTCATATAAAATTACAAAAGGTGGTGTTGCTACGGTTGTGTTTAGAGCATACGACGAAGCTATGAAATCGTTGTATATTGAAACAAATTTTGGAAAAAAATTCTATCCAACACCTTTTTATAAAGAGGGCTATTATATTTCGTTTGTTGCTTGGCCTACGACAGTTGAAAATTTTAGTGCATCTATTGTGGCTACGGATCGAGCAGGAAATATCAGTCGATCACATATTGCCTATTTCCTTCAAGATAAAAAATATAAAACATCGACGATTGCTCTAAGTGATCGTTTTTTAGAAGGTAAAATTACTGATCTTATTTCAGAGATGGCTCCAGCACAATCTTCACTTTTGGCATTAGAAAAATTTAAATATGTCAATGAAGAGATGCGTAAAGGTAATGAAGAGGCTATTTTAAAGGTAACTTCAAATATACCTACTGACTTGATAAAAGGTTTTTATCTCAAGCCTTTTTATCCTTTGAGAAATGGACAAGTGGTTGCCAGCTTTGGAGATCATCGTTTTTATGAATATAATAAACAGCCTGTGAGTCAATCGTTCCATTTAGGATTAGATTTTGCAAGTAATGCACAAGCCTCTATGCAAACGTCTAATGATGGCGTTGTTGTTTTTGCTCGTGAAAACGGTATTTATGGCAATAATATTATTATTTCTCATGGCTTAGGTGTTTATTCTCTTTATGGTCATTGTTCAAGCTACATGATTAAAGAGGGTGATGTGGTAAAGGCTGGAGAATCGATTGCAAAAACGGGTGTTACGGGGCTTGCTTTAGGGGATCATTTGCACTTTGGTATGTATGTACAAGGGGTGGATGTAAGGCCTGAAGAGTGGATGGATGAAGTATGGCTTAAAGAGAGTATTTTTAGTATTATAGATGCTGCAAAGAAGATGATTGATCGATGAAAGTAGCACAAAAAATGTACGAGTGTTTCATATTGAAATTGATGATGAAGCAGTTTTTTTTAGACTATTTTAGAAAAAATAGTCTCCTTTAAAGGAATTTCTTTTGCTTGTTGAAGGTAATATTACAAAAAATATTGCTTTTGTATTAGAACAAAGTGGTGTATGCTATAAAGTAATTAATGAATGTAATATTCGTTTTGGTGGTATTAAAAAAGAGTCGCCTTTGGTAGAAAATATTTCTCAAAAAGAGAGTGTTTCACAAGAAGCGAGTATCGAAACAAAAGTGGCTTTAAAACTAAAACTTTTTGATCGTCCTATTCGTTCGGGTGAAGAGATTATTGAATCTTTGCCTATCGTTATTTTGGTCGGGTAAATAGTGGTGCTAAAGTTTTTGTGAAGAGAGTATGAGTATTTATGGTATCATAGATGGATTAGTCCAGTGCGATGGTGAATATATTGTGCTAAGTGGTATTAGTCCAAGAGGACATTTAATTTTTAATGGCGAAATTATTGATAGAGAAGCGTTGAAACAAAACGTACTTCAAAAAATTATAATGCGCGACCATGTAATTGAAATAAAGGAAATAGTGTGAAACAGACCACATTAGCTAAAGCAGTGAGTGGTATTGGAATAGGATTACATAAAGGTGAACCTATAAAAATACGGCTTGAGCCTTTGGAGGCAAATAGTGGCATTGTTTTTTATCGAGACGATGTTGGTTTATCGGTTCAAGCATTACCACAAAATGTTGTCAATACACAAATGGCAACGGTTATTGGGAATTCAAACCATTATATTTCTACGATTGAACATTTACTCTCCGCTGTCTATGCCTATGGTATTGATAATATACGCATTGTTGTAGATGGTGCGGAAGTTCCTGTTATGGATGGAAGTAGTGCAAGTTTTTGTATGATGCTTGATGAAGCTGGAATTCGCAAATTAGAAGCAACAAAGCGGGTATTGGTTATTAAAAAAGAAGTAGAAGTGAGTGAGGGTACAAAATTTGTACGGGTAACTCCGAGTTTAAAACCAACTTATAATTTTATGATAGATTTTAATCATCCTTCTATTGGTAAGCAAGAGTATGCGTTTGAGTTTAGCAAACGAAATTTTATTGAAGAGATAGCTAAAGCACGTACGTTTGGATTTTTTAAAAGATGTACAAATGTTACGTTCTCGTGGTCTTGCATTAGGCGGGTCTTTAGATAATGCTGTTGTTATGGATGAGACAAAGATTTTAAATCCTGAAGGATTGCGATTTTCTAATGAATTCGTAAGGCATAAAATTTTAGATGCTATTGGGGATCTTTCTTTACTTGGCGCACCCTTTTTAGGGGATTATACGTCTCATGCGGGAAGTCATAATCTTAATCATGAGCTTACAAAAGCAATTTTAAGAGACCCAAGTAATTATGAAATTAGAACCTTGAGTGCTGAAAAAGCATATGAGTTTGAAAAGGTATACGCATAAAAACGGCTGTTGACATTGTTGTTATTACACTTACTTCACCTTTACATGTAGGGATTTATGAAAATAATCAACTGATCAAAACATTTGAAACAGTAGAACAAACCAGTGAAGCCTTACCCTTACTCTTTCAAAAAATATTAAAAGAGTATTGTCTTGCTAGAATTTTTTTTTGCTAGAGGACCAGGCAGTTTTATGGCAATTAAAATAACGTATATTTTTTTAAAAACACTGAGTATCTCTTTAAACATTCCTCTTTTTGCCTGTGATGGGTTTAGGTTTAATGAAGGCAGACCCATCCGAGCAATGCGTAATCTTTATTTTATTAAAATAGAAGGTCTTATTAGTACAAAACGTTTTAATGATGATATAGAACAAAAATTTATGCTACCTGATGTTTTAAATGAAGCATTTTTTAGCGATGATGTTGAACCACTTTATATGTTACCAGCAGTTTAGGAGTCGTGTGTGAAAATAAGAATTCCCGCAACCAGTGCAAATTTAGGACCAGGATTTGATTGTTTAGGATTGGCAATAGCTCTCTATAATGAAGTCTCTATTAAACCTTCGAGTTATCAAAGTATTTCAGTGAAAGGCGAGGGTGAAGAAAACGTAAAGTTAAAAAAGAACAACATTTTTGTTTCCATTTTTTATGATATTTATCAAGAATTAGTGGGGAAAAAAGACCCTTTTCGTTTTGAATTTTATAATAATATACCTTTTTCAAGAGGTATGGGTAGCAGTTCAGCTGTGATTGTTGGCGCAATTGCCAGTGCGTATACAATGGCAGGTATTAAGGTAAATAGAGAGAGTATTTTAAATAAGGCTATTGTATATGAAACACATCCAGATAATATTGCACCTGCTGTTTTTGGGGGTTTTACAAGTTCAATTGTTGAACATGGAAAAGTGAAAACATTAAAAAAAAGAGTTAAGCCCTGCACTTAAAGTGGTGATGCTTATTCCTGATCGTCCTATGTCAACGGCACACTCAAGAACACTTTTGCCAAAATCATATATGATGAAAAATGTGGTTTATAACCTCTCGAGGGCTTCTTTACTAACAGCGGCATTTTTTTAGTGAAAATTGGGATTATCTAAGGGTCGCTTCAAAGGATTGTATGCATGAACATCGTCGGATGAAACAGATGAAAGAACTTTTTGAAGTGCGTGATATTGCTTTAAAAAGCGGTGCTTTAATGAGTACGCTCTCTGGTAGCGGTTCTTCTTTCTTTAATTTAGTTAAAAGTGAAGATGCATTAAAAGTAGCTACGGCTCTTAAAAATAGTTTTGAAATGTTTAGGGTTGAAATCTTTGAATTAGATAATCATGGATTTCAGATTGTAAAAAGCTGAAAAACAGCTAAATTTTGATATAATCAGGCGCAAAAATGAGTCAACCGATACGAATGTGCATTGTTTGTAGGCAGAGAGCTTTACAAGAAAGTTTACAAAGATTGCAAATAATCAATGGAGAACTCGTACTTTTTTTCTAAAAACAGGAAGAAGCTTTTATATCTGCAAGGCATGTATGACAAACAATGAAAAGAAAGTTGTGAAGATACTCAACAATAAATGCAAAACAAATCACAAAGCAATGATGGATTTTGGTAAAACTTTTAAGGAGACTAG
>JAJOKG010000126.1 GCA_021206415.1 Sulfurospirillum sp.
TACGCCACAATGTCATACTCGGCTTGGGTGAGCTTTAGCGCCTCTTTGCCACGCTTGATTAGATGACGCTCTTCATCCATCACAAAAGCTGGAACACCCTGTTCTTGCACACTTGAGCCACGTCTTAAAATAGCTCGAAGTCTAAAAGCAAGCTCTCTTGGGTCGTAAGGTTTGGGTAAAAAATCATCCGCTCCCCGCTCAAAACCCATCACTTTGTCGTTCATATCAGAGCGTGCAGAGGAGATAATAATCGGAAGATTGGGCAGGCTTTGATGCACAATACGGCAAATTTCAAGTCCATCAATTTGTGGCAAGGAGAGATCAAGCACGAGTGCGTCAAACACGCCATTTTGCAAAGCGGTCAGTCCCTCCAATGGGGTTGAGGCTAAACTCGTATTTATCTCCTCTTTGAGAAGAGATTCTTGCAAAAGTTGCCCTAGTTCTATGTCATCTTCAATCATCAATATATTCATCATGCCTGATTATAACGAAGATAAAGTAAACCAAAAGTAACACCAAACCACGCCTTGCTTAGAGCGTGGTTTAGGGCTTATGCGCTTAGGTTAAACGATGAACCTGAGAGGCTAGTTTGGCTAGAGTAGCGTGAGACGATTTGTGCTAAAAGCGCACTCATCAAAGAGTCTTCCTCACTGGAGCTACTGGCAACGTCTTCCGTGCCAATGCTATCTGCTTTGGTAGACTCTTTGTAGGCTTACTTTGCCGTCTTCATTCGCATCGGCTTCATCAAAATTTTCAACGATAGACTCCAATAACGAAGCAAGATTGCTGTCCGTTGTCGTAGCATCGTTTGCCATAGCGGTAAGCTCCGCTGCGGTGTATCCCTCCGTCTCTTCTGTATCACTGGAAACAGAAGATGGTGGGGGTGGTGGTGGGGGCATACCACCTGCTGCCATGGTAGAACTACTTTGCGAAAGCGAAGCACTTAGCTCCTCTTGAGAAATGGTGCCATCTCCGTCACTATCTAACGATGAAAAAGCACTGCTAATAGCACTTTCATCGCTTATAGAGAGTGCTAAAGCGGCACTACTAAACTCAGCACTATCAACCGAACCGCTACTATCAGAATCCATAGAAGTAAGCAAGGCTTCTGCAAAATCTGAACTACTAGAGCGACTCGAGCTAGTCGTGCTACCGTACGAAAGGTAGGTTTCGTAAAGAGAACTTGAACCAACGGTCATAGTCTCCTCCTTTGTTTGGCTTGGGAAATTTCCCACATGCCATCCTAATACCAAAGCGGTAAACGGTGGGTAACATTTTTACATGTAACGATTTATGGTAAAAATGGCTATGAAAACTTTAACAACCAACGAGCTACAATGACGCTACTAATTTAAGAGAGCTTAGTATGAATCAGTCGAATGTGGTTGTTTATAACGATGGGGAAATCGAGCTAAAAGTTTCTGTCAATGAAGAGACAGTGTGGTTAAATAGGAATCAACTATCTGATTTATTTGAGAGAGATGTTAAAACCATAGGTAAACATATCAATAAAGTATTTACGGATGGTGAACTTGAAAAGCTTTCAGTTGTCGCAAATTTTGCGACAACTGCTCGTGATGGTAAAATATATAACGTCGATTATTACAATTTAGATGTCATAATCTCTGTAGGGTATAGGGTTCAGTCTCAAAAAGGTGTAAAAATTTCGACAATGGGTAACATCCGTACTCAAAAACTATATCCAAAACGGCTATGCGCTCAACACACATAAAATCACAGAACAACGCTTATCAAGCCTTGAAAAGGATGTGGCTACCATCAAATCGCATATTCAAAACCATACACTTGAAATCAAACAAGGCATCTTTTTTAACGGACAAGTATTTGACGCATACGCTCTTTTATCAGACCTCATCAAACGTGCCAAAGTCTCCATCACGCTGATAGATAACTACGTAGATGAGTCTATCTTAACCCTCTTTTCAAAAAATAAAAGTGTAAAATTCACCCTTTACACGGGAAATATCACCAAACAACTCCAATTAGACATTGAAAAATACAACAAACAATACGGCAATCTAAGCATTAAAACCACTCAAAACTTTCACGATAGATTTCTCATCTTCGATGAAACCGTGTATCATTTTGGTGCTAGTTTGAAAGATTTAGGCAAAAAAGTATTTGCAGTCAATCAGATGAATATCACAGTAAATCAACTATTGAAAAATATATAAAGATTTACACTGGCGCTTGAAGGTAGAGTTTATCCATATGTTTTCCGATGTACACCAAAAACATCTCATTGATTTGCTCTTCGTGTTGGGCGACAAATTCGTAGGTGCCATTGACGTATTGCACGACCGATTGGGTGGGTTCATTTTCAAACTGCACGATGCCTTTTACCCGAAAAACGCTCGAGGGCAAACGTTGCAAGTAGCTCTCAAAGCGCTCTTTGTTTAAAACGTGTGGGAGGCTGAGCTTTAGGCTGGAGAGATTATCGTGTAAGTGTGTGTGTATCATCTCATCTTCTTCGGCAACCAATGAAGCAATCTGTGCGGTGGTAGCATGCAAAGAGAGCTCTAGCGCATTGGGGTGAATGTCACACTGAATGGTTCGAATCACCTTCGCACACCGATTGTTTTCGTACAAAAACTGCTCCACAGCGACAATCTCCTCCTCATTCATTCTGTCCACTTTGTTGAGCAAAATGACATCAGCAGAGCGAATTTGATCTAAAAAAATCGTATATTCCCCCGCCAAATAAAGCGCACTGCACCCATCCACCACCGTGACAATGGCTTCCAAATCCACCACATCTTCAAGCTCATGAAGCTCCGATAAAAGATTAAAAGGGTTTGCCACCCCTGTGGTTTCTAGCAAAATGGTATCGGGGTAGGTTTTACTCATGAGCGTATTCACCCCTGCTCGAAGCTGTCCTGCCAAAGAGCAGCACACACACCCCTCATCCATCTCTACTAGCGAATAATCATAATCGACCAGCTTCCCGTCCAACCCCGTTTTGCCTATCTCATTTTGAATAATCCCCACAAAACGGTTTTTCTCCGTCTCATACTCAATGTAATTTTGCAAAAAGTTCGTCTTTCCCGAACCTAAAAATCCTGTGACTACCACCATTTTAGGCTTCACTCCACGAATGCAAGCGCGTGCGATACTCCCCAAAGGTGTCTCAGAGAGGTCATACCACGGTGCTTTTTGCAAAAAGGCATTGAGGCTCATACGCTCATGCATAACCTCCACATGCCGTCCCATCAAAAGTTGCTCCATAGAGCTATCAAAAGAATCATCCCCATATCCCAAAGCGATAAAAAGTTTCAGCGTAGGCGCATCTTCTTTACATGTAAAAACCCCTTTGCTATCGTACATCATACTTTTCTCTCGTTTTTTAAACAGCTCAAAGTACGAAGGTGACTCCGTGGCAATGCGAGAAAGTGTTGTGTTGAGAAAATTCATCAAAGGAAGCAGTAAACGAAACGAAGGCACATCTTTATCCAATCCCTCAGGCTCAATAACATAGCGTTTATCCTTGGTTAAAACCCCCTCTTTGGCATACACACGCTCTCTTAAAACACTCTCATAAAACAGCAGTAAACTCTGCGATGCCATCGTTACATGTAAGCTTAAACTCCCGATGCAAAACTGTTCTAAAAGCTCAGGATACAAGGCAAAAGAGCGTATCTTTTCACGGTAATCTTTATCGTGTGCAACCAACGCTTCACTCAAAGAACATTTATCCAGCAGCGGCTCATCTGGAGAAGGAAAATAGTAGAGGTAAAACGTCCCAAATCCCTCATTGACCTCCACTAAAACCATCCCAAAAATGCCTTCAAACTGATCAAACTTCAACGTCCAACACTCTTTAGGCTGTTGGCACAGATACATCCCTTTATAACCTGTAAGCTTTTTTAACATCCCATCATACGAGCCTTTAATCAATACAGAGCGCATAAACGCCCGATAATCCTCAAATGAGCCATCAAACGATGAGGGATAGAGTTCTAAAAGATTCATACGATTCTCCTCAAAAAAGAGCCAAAGTGTCATACTTTGGCTCTTCAAATTTACCCAAAAGTGAGTGTATCTCCATTGCCCAAATAGGCATGACTTTTAGAGCGATGTTGCGCCGTACCTTTAACCACAGGATAGCCCGCTCGTATAAATTTTTCTGCCGTTAAAAGTCCCGTACAGTGGTTACATCCAATAATATCAAAACCCCAACCACCTAAAGCAATCACCAAATCATCGTACTTTGGATCCCAATCATCAAACGGAGAGATATGAAGCCCGCCGTAAATGCCGTGCATTTTGTCATTGTCGTATTTAAGCTCATTCTTTGCCGTGGTAATAAACTGAATAATCCCTTGATGGCAACACCCAGAAATGCTCACCAAACCCTTGTCTTTAACATTGGCAAAGATAGATTGTTCGCCAAACACCCGTGAGATAATGGGCACATCAAACGTATAGGTACAAAGCCCTGGTTCGATGTCATTTTTACCTTTTTTATGCACGACCAACTCACCCTTATGACCTGAGTCTTTGATGTACTGTAAACCCTCTTTATAAAAACCATCGGGGATGATGATTTTAATGTTAGGAGCGTACTTCATCGTCACAGGTAAACCCCAAAAATGGTCAAAATGCTCATGTGAAATAATCAGTGCTTCAATCTCATTGTTCGCAAGCATCTTATCAATGCCCTCACGCTTAAATGCCTTATCCATCCACTCATACGACCAACCGCTATCAAGCAAGTATTTTTTCTTCACACCATCTAAACGCTCAATCTCAATGAGGGCAGCAAATCCCCCTGCGTTATCAGGATGGATACTATTGGCTTTCACAATTTTCCACGCCTCTTCAAGATTATGCGGAAGCAGATGTTTAATTTTCGCAATGCCTCTTTCGTAACTGCCCTTCGCAAGCCCTGAACCATCTCCAAAAGGAGGCCAGTTATAAAGGTATTGGTCAACCAAAAGTCCACCAGCCCCTTTCATATCGCCCATAAGTGTGGCATTGTCAAACCAGCTCGTCTCTGAGATATTGGTAATTTTTACACTTTTACATGCGCCAAAATCTGCCATCTTACGCTCAATCTCAGGGAGAAAAATGGAACGCATCGGCGAATAGGAAAAAATTCCCATGGTCGCCATGGTTCCAAAACCAAGTCCTGTCACTGCACCCTTTAGAAAATCCCGTCTTGTTGTTTGTTCTGTTGACATGATTTTCTCCTTATTTAAAGATAATGAGCGCTGAGCCCATAAATGGGATAAGATAGACAATCACAAAATAAAGCGCTACCCCCGCAAGTGTTCCACCTGCAACCCCTCGATAAAACGAACCGCTCAAAGCAACACGTTCATAGCTTACATGCGTAATCGGAGCTTTCTCACTCGCTTCCGCCAAACGCCATCCTGGCCAGCCATCCATAAACCAGTAATTAATCAACATAATATTAATCAACCAAATCAGTGGAATCATCGGAAATTGCTGAGGATGCGAGAAACCCTCTTGTGTACCTAAGAAAAGATGCGCTGTTTTGTAATAGACATAATAGAGCACCACCGCTCCAGCAATAGACGCAACCGTTCGTAAAAAGACATTCATCACTTTACTGTAAGCATTAAAACCATTTTTCATGTAAAAGTGCATATAAAGCGCTGGTAAAAGCCAGAAAATCGCCATTTCACCCACATGCAACCAACGCCAATCAGGAGACGCATCCCTTCTGGTTCCTCGAATCGCCTCGCCCCAGACCAACTCTTGTGCAAAGTAGAGAAAGAAACTAAGCGCTACGGCAATCACAATAATCCCAAAGAAAGAAGCCACACGGCGAAGCCATGGTGTTTCTATCATGGAGAAAGGATAACGCTCCCAAATCGTCTCATGCATCCACACAATCACCGTACAACACATAATCCATGCGATGTTAAAGTTACCATGCACGGTTCCCGCAAAATCTTCCCACCACGGAGGCGTAATCGCCGCAAATTTTTGCCACGGATCAAATAAAATCGCCATGTGAGAGTGAAATGCCACAAAATAGACAATCACACTGATAAAAAAGGTAAACATCAAAATAGAAAAGCCTTTGACAGGTTGAGCGAGTTTATCCCACGGTGAACTCTCCATTGCTACCACCCACGCAGGACTGAGCCACGAAGCAATCGCCGCAAACATCAAAATCGCTTGTGCGGAGTATTCCAAAGCGTAAAACTCAACAATGCCCTCTTTGGTCAAACGCTCAGGACTAAAATAGGCAATGGCATACTCGCCTAAAATCGTCTCAAAAAACCCTTTGAGCACAATCATAAACAACACTACGGTGAGCGTCGTTAAAATGACTCCTTTTAAAACAGGATGCGTATTTTTCAGCCACGACCTACTAAAAGGCCAAAAGTCAAAAATGTACGCTATCCAAATCATAATGACCAACAGCCAACGACACCACATGTAGCCCACATACGGCGTGTACATACGCATAATACCCCTTGGGTCTTGAAATATCCACCATGAGACATAAAACAATGTCAAGACAAAAAGAGTATTGAGCAGTATGGGTAAAGGACCACTAAAACGTTTCACCAAACTTCTCTCTTCGAGATAAAGCGGTGTTTCCATGAGAAACCTCCTGCAGTAATATTTTAAATGCATAGAGTTATTATAGGAGGAGAGTGTCTGGGGATTGTCTCAATTAAAAAGAAGAAAAGAAGAAAAAATGTCTCGCAAATGTCTCATTTAGGAAGCACAATGGTAAAAACCGCACCCCCATCTTCGTTGTGTACTTTTAAGACACCCTTACAGTGTTCTTCCACCACGGTTTTAGACATACATAAACCAACACCTGTACCGTCTTTGTGGAGTTTGGTTGAAAAATAGGCTTCAAAAATTTTCTCAAACAACGCCTCTTCAATTCCTCCAGCGTTATCTTTGATTTCTAAAAAGAGGGCTTGCTCATTGCTATACGTTTTAATCCAAATCATAGGCTCTTTAACACCATTATCCATCAACGCATCCTCTGCGTTTTTGATAATATTTAAAATCACCTGCGCTAACTCATTCCCATATGTCTCTATCGCTTCTTTACATGTAAACTCTGTGAAAATAGAGATATTTTTACTCGTTAAAAGTGGTTTTGCGATACTCAGCGTTCTTTCAACCAACGCCTCTAAGGTGACCTTCTCTTTTTGTTTGAGTGATTTGAAAAAATTGCGAAAATCATCAATCGTCTTGGAGAGGTGCAACACATACTCCTCAATGTGCTCCACCTCTTCTTGAAACGCTTCTTTTTCTATCTCACCCATTGCGATGCGTGCCGATAAATAACTCGTCGTAGCCCCAATGGCGGCTAAGGGTTGCCTCCACTGATGGGCTATCATGCTGAGCATCTCGCCCATTTGAATGAGACGGGATTGGTATTGAAGCTGTTTGTCTTTTTCACGCAATTTTTCAAGCTGGATTTGCACTTCGTGATGCAAGGTTTCATTGAGCTGTTTGATTTTTCGCTCATTTTCTTTTTGTTTGGTAATGTCTAATGTCGTTCCTATTAATTTAGTGGGCACACCATTTTCATCATAAATCGCTTTACGATAGGTATTAATAAACACCCGACGCCCATCTTGACGCATAATCTCATAATCCAATACTTCACTCTTCCCACTTTGCAGGGCTTTTTCATTAATGGCGTGCATACGTTTCAGATTTTCAGGACTTAAATAGCGTTGAAAGCACTCTAATGTTGGGACAAAAGAGAGTGGATTTTCACCATAAATATAATACATCTCCTCAGACCACTTCATATGATGTACGTCATCCAATAAAATTTCCCAACTTCCAAAATGTGCAATCGCCTCAGCATTACGTAAAAGTGCCTCACTCTGCTTTAAACGCTCTTGGGTCTCAATACGCTCTGTGATATCCGTAATCGTCCACAAAACTTCTTCATTAGAGGGAATCGAATCGCCTGCAATGCGAAGCCAAATAACTTTGCCGTTTTTGTGTTTAAAGGATACTCAAGATTAAGCGCTTCATTTTGCCTTACTTTATTAAAAGCGATCTCAGCAAAATTGACATACGCTGCATAGGATAAATGTAATTCAAACGCTGAATGATGCAAAATCTCATCCGTGCTATAACCAAAGATTTTACAAAATGCCTCATTGGCTTCAATAATCAAACGCTCCTTATCAACAATAAAAATTCCCACACCGCTGTTGCTAAAGAGTTGCTCGAACCGTTCAGCTTTTTGTTTGAGCGTTGCTGTGCTACTTAAAGGTGAAGCCATCGTAGTTTATACCCTTCCCCATAGATACTTTGTATGAGATCGCATCCTAATTTTTGGCGCAAACGAGACAAAAGGTTACGCACACGTTTATTATCACTCAAATCATCATCGAATACGGCTATTTCTATCTCTTCACTGGAAAAAATGCGCTGTTTTGAAGAGGTCAACAAATCAAATAAAGCACGTTCATGCCTACTTAATTTAATCTCCTTCTCCTCTTGGCATAAACAGTGCGTTGCCCTCTCCCAATAATACCCATCAATCATCAAAAGCGTATGCGCTCTCTCTTTAGGTAAAGCCTTCACAACCTTTTCAAGCGTAGCTAAAATCTCATGAAATCCATACGGCTTTAAAATATAGCCTGAAATACCCTGCTCAATCGTTTTTAGAAAATACTCTGTCGTGTCATACGCAGAAAAAATCACAATAGGAATGGATGGATTGCGCTTGCGGATGGCTTCTATCATACACAAACCATCCATTTTTGGCATCGTAATATCCGTAAAAATAAGATCAAAAGGCTCTTGCTCAAAGCAGTGCAATCCTTCTACGCCATCATTTGCTTCCACCACCTCGTGAAAGTAGAGTCGAAGCATTTTAGCAGTCTGCCCTCTAACATCAGGGTCATCTTCCACATAAAGCACACGTTTACTCTTACATGCCTCTTTAAGCGATAAAAGCGCTTCTGAATCCATTTTTTCCCTTTTTACATGTAAAACATATTAATTGCGTCTTTTATACTCATCATACCCAAAATGACTCACGACTTCATAGGCTCCATCTTTTCTTAAAACGGCTAAATCAGGCAATTTCACGCCATTAAAGGTCGTATTTTTCACAATGGTGTAATGAATCATATCTTCAAAAATGAGTTTATCTCCGATGTGAAGCGGAGCGTCAAAAGTGTAATCACCCATGATGTCGCCTGCCAAACAGGTAGGGCCTCCGAGTCGGTACACATGTGGTTTTTCACCCAGCTCACCCGCCCCTCGAATCTGTGCTCGATAAGGCATGGCAAGCGTGTCTGGCATATGCGCTTCAGCGGAGATATCTAAAATGGCGATGTCCATGCCATTATGCACGATATCCAGCACACTTGCTACCAATGGGCCCGTCTGCCACCCCACCGCTTCCCCTGGTTCTAAATAGACGGTAATGCCATTGTATCGCTCTCTAAAATCACGAATCAATGCGATGAGTTTTTCCACATCATACCCCTCACGGGTGATATGATGCCCTCCACCAAAGTTAATCCACTTCATGCGAGGAATCAAATCCCCAAAACGCTCCTCAAACCCTTGTAAAACCGCTTCAAGTGCATCTGCATCTTGCTCACAAAGGGCGTGAAAATGAAGCCCCTCAATGCCATCAAGTTTGTCATACTGCATATTCTCTTTGGTAATGCCTAGACGGCTATACAAGCCACACGGATTGTACAAATCCACAGGAGAAGAAGAGACCTCAGGGTTGAGTCTAAGTCCGCAACTGGTTTTGCCCAGTGCTTTATCTTTATGTTTCTCCCACTGATTAAAAGAGTTAAAAATCAGATGGTCACTCAGAGCCACCATCTCATCAATCTCCTCTTCTTTATACGCAGGCGAGTAGGTACACACTGAGCCTTTAAAAAACTCTTTAGCAAATTTGGCTTCATGCAATCCACTGCACGTACACCCACTTAAATACTCATCGACCAATGGGGCAAGCGCTTTAAAAGCAAAGCCTTTCAACGCAAGTAAAATGGTCGCACCTGAGCGCTTAGAGACCTCTTGTAAAAGCTTTAAGTTTTCTTCCAAAAGCGCTTCTTCACAGACATACGCAGGGGTGTTAATCTCTTTAAGAATTGTTTCAATTTTGCTAATTTTTACCATTATTTTCTCCCATTTTTACTCACATAATGTAACATTTTTCCCCTTAACAAAAAAAATCCCATTTAAATCCCATAAATATAAGATAATCAAAGCTTAATTATTTAGATTAAGAGAAAGGGATGGAATGCAGGGATTAAGTCTTAAAAATAAAAGCACTTGTTTTGTTCGTTATGGGTATTGGAATGCTCACCTTAACATCGTTAGGGGTTACCTATATCAATCCAAAGCACTGGTGAGTGTACAAAACCAACGATGAGCGAGAGCTCATTTTAGAGATGAATAAAAAATGAGCTGAA
>JAJOKG010000008.1:0-23003 GCA_021206415.1 Sulfurospirillum sp.
GCTCGATGAATGCGTTTTGGAGTAAGACGATTGAAGGGAGTGCCCCTCAAGCGTGCTGTGCGTTTGAAGAAAATCTAAAAGCGTGCAAACCAGGCTATTTTATGATGATTTTAAAAAAAGGAGAAAGTCATGGATGATTTATCACTACGTTTATTTAAACTCTCAAATGAGGGATTTTGCTGTGCGCAAATTATGTACAAACTTGCCCTTGAAGATGAAGGAAGTGACAATCCTGACTTGATTCGCTCCGCAAAAGGACTCTGTCGAGGCATTGCCGATACGCAAAAAACCTGTGGTGTGCTTACGGGGGTTATTGGCGTGTTGGGACTTTATGGAGCAAAAGGTGGCGAAAGTGAAGCGGCACAAGAGAATTTTGCGCAGATGATCAAAGCGTTTCATGCATGGTTTAAAGCCGAGTTTGGCTCAACCAAATGCGTCACACTTATCGGCGAGAGGGATTTTGCAAGTGGGGATCAGAGTTTTAAACCCATTTGCGCTGAAATCATCAAAAAAGCGTATGTCAAAGTCTATGAGATTTTGCAAGAACACGGCTACGAGTACGGAAACAGAGAGTAAATATGCACACGGAAAGTCTTTGTCCTATTTGCTTACGCAAACTAGAAGCCACCCTTCTTGAGGAGGGCGCATCATCGTACCTATACAAAGAGTGCCCCGAACACGGTGCTTTTAAAACGGTGGTGTGGCGAGGGCAAACACCCATGCGTGAGTGGATTCGCACGAAAGAGCGAGCCACCATCAAAAACCCCATCACCTCTGTGGAAAAGGGATGTCCGTTTGATTGTGGCTTGTGTGCGGCTCATCGACAACACACTTGTACCGCCCTCATTGAAGTAACGTCTCGTTGTAACCTAAGCTGTCGTTTCTGTTTTGCCGATGCGATGGACTCTCCAAGCAAAGACCCCAGTTTAGCGCAACTACGTTTTCAGTTTGAGAGCATTTTAAAGGTCTCAGGCAAATGTAACATTCAACTCTCAGGCGGTGAACCCACGGTAAGAGATGATTTAGCGGACATTATTCGTATAGGCGTAGAGTTAGGCTTTCCTTTCATTCAAGTCAATACCAATGGCATTCGCATGGGTAAAGATGAAGCCTATGTCAAAGCCTTAAAAGAGGCGGGGCTGAGTTCCATTTTTTTACAATTTGATGGCATTGATGATAGGATTTATGAAACTCTGCGAGGGCGTGCGCTTTTTGAGCTGAAAGCCAAGGCGATTGAGAATTGTCAAAGGTATGGCATTGGTGTGGTGTTGGTTCCGACCATTGTTCCAAGCGTCAATGTCAAAAGCATTGGCGAGATTATCCGTTTTGGTATAAGTCATTCTCCTACGGTTCGAGGGGTTCATTTTCAACCTGTGAGTTACTTTGGGCGCATTCCAGAGGCTCCCAAAGATGAGGATAGAATCACCTTACCTGAAGTGATGGAGCACATTTGTGAACAGATGAAGGGGATGGTTGAGCTTCAAAGTATGCAACCCCCTGGGTGTGAAAATGCGCTCTGTTCGTTCAATGGCAATTACCTCATTGAAGAGGGTGTGTTAAAGCCTATCACCAAACGTTCCTGTTGTTCAACCAACACGGAAAAAGCCGAAGAGGGGGCGAACAAAGCCAAAGCCTTTGTGGCACGAAATTGGTCATACCAAGCACAGGTTAAAGAGGAAAAACTCTCCGATTGGGACAAAATCTTAAACGCCATTGCTAACAACACCTTTAGCCTCTCTGGCATGGCGTTTCAAGATGCGTGGAATGTCAATTTGGAGCGCATTCGGGATTGTTGCATTCACGTCTCCACCGTGGAGGGGAAGTTGATTCCTTTTTGTATGTACAACATCACCAACATGGATGGGATGTCACTTTACCGAGATACAAAGAGGGCATGATGCACATCACACCACTGGAAGACTGGATACTTGAACGCACACACCTTGCGACTAAAAGCCAAGAGGCATTGGAGGCGTATCAGCTTGAGAAGATACGCAAAACACTTTACCATGCCAAAGAGAAAAGCCGATTTTACAACGAGACATTAAAAGAGACTGACCTCAAAACCATCACTTCACTGAGCGATTTTGAACAGATTCCTTTTACGACACCTTTGGATATTAAACGCCATGCCCATGACTTTTTGTGTGTTTCAGCGCATGAGGTAGAGCGCATCGTAACGCTCAACACTTCAGGCACCACAGGCGATGAAAAGCGTCTTTTTTTTACGCATGAAGACCTAGAGGAGACCATCGACTTTTTTCAATACGGCATGAATTGTTTGGTGGAAAAAGGTGATAAAGTGATGGTCTTGCTCCCCGGGTCTGCGTTTGGGAGTATCGGGGATTTGCTCAAAAAAGCTCTTTCACGATCTAACATCGAGTGCGTGGTGCATGGTCTTTTGCAAGATGTTGAAAAAACGGCGGCGTGCATTGAAGAACATCACATCACGTGCATTGTGGGCATTCCTATGCAAGTGCGCTACCTCAGCCTAATGAAGCCCGAACTTTTTAACACACACATTCAAAAAGTGCTCTTAAGTACGGACTATGTCCCCGATGAACTGGTTAAAACCCTCAGTCGCAACGGTACATGTAAGGTGTTCAACCACTACGGTATGACCGAGATGGGTTATGGTGGAGGTGTGGAGTGTGGATGTCTTAATGGCTATCACCTAAGAGAAAACCATCTCTACGTTGAAATTATCGACCCCGTAACTGGTAAACGTGTGAGCGATGGCGAGTATGGTGAAGTGGTTTTTACCACGCTGAATCGCCAAGCGATGCCTCTCATTCGCTACAAAACGGGCGATACGGCACGCTTTGTAACGAAGCCTTGTGGGTGTGGTACGTTTTTGCGCACGATGGAAAAAGTACGTGGACGCATGGAAAACAAGATAACCATTAATGGGTGCGAGGTGCATTTAAGGGAGCTAGATGAAATTATCCTAAGCTATGATGAGGTGATGGATTATAAAGCAGAATATTTTGGGGAAAATACTTTACATGTAAGGCTCATAGTCGCACAAAAATCATCCTCCAAAAGGCTTAAAGCATTTATAGCACATGCACTAAATGCGCAGTACAAGGGAGCGGTTGCCTTTTGTATAGAGCAGTTTGAAGAGGATGATTCATTAAAAATAAGCAATAGCATGATTAAGCGAAAATTACACACAGGCAAAACGGAGATGAGGGAATGAAAAGATTGATAGATTCTATCGTAGAGAGTTTAAACACCCAACACGATGTTGTGACTGCGACCATTGTGCAAAAAAGTGGCTCCGCTCCTAGAGAAGAGGGAACGAAGATGATGATTCGTAGCGATGGAAGTATCGTGGGAACGATAGGTGGGGGCTTGCTTGAAGCGATGTGTATGAAATGCGCACCTGAAGTTTTGAGCAGTAAAAAGCATGTTATGCACGATTTTGAATTATCCGATAGTGATGCAACAGCTCAGGGAATGGTGTGCGGTGGTGAGGTGAGGGTGTTGTTAGAATATCTGGATGCTTTGGATATTTCTCAACTCACTATTCAGCATAAAGCGCAAGAACTTAGCTCTTTAGAGACGGATTTTGTGATGATTACCAAGATTTCGCAGAAGCGTATTGTGGGTAAAAGCAAGTGGATTTGTACTGAAACGGATCTTTTTGGAGAAGAAGATAAAGAGGTGCTAAGCATTGCCATGAAGCTTAGAGAAAATTTTAATCGCATCAAGTTTCATCTGCATACAGGCAAAGAGACCTATATGATTGAGCCTTATTATGCGACGCAACGACTCTATATTGTGGGGGCTGGGCATATTTCTCAACAAATTGCGATGCTCAGTAAAAGCGTTGGTTTTTACACGGTTGTCATTGACGACAGGGCAGAGTTTGCCAACAAAGAGCGTTTCCCCAGTGCCGAAGAAGTGCATGTGATCTCTTCGTATGAACTTTTACGTCAAGAAGTCAGCATCTCAAAAAACAGTTATATTGTTATTGTGAGCCGAAGCCACGCACTGGATCAAATGATCCTCCAACAAGCCCTTCACACCCATGCCAAATATATTGGCATGATTGGGAGTAAAAGCAAAAAAAATCATGTTTATGGAGAGCTTTTAGCAGAAGGTTTTGCACAAAAGGAGTTAGAAGAGGTGCATTGCCCCATCGGTGTTTCCATTAATGCTCAAACGCCTGAAGAGATAGCCATTAGCATCGTAGCTGAGCTGATTAAAGCCAAAAGAAGTTAAGCAGATGCTAAAGCCAAACATCGCCGTTCTCATCATCGCCGCTGGGTATTCTTCACGTATGGGCGATTTTAAACCGCTTTTGCCTTTGGGAAAAACGAGTGCATTAGAGCGGTTGATTCAGACCTATCAAACGCATGGGGTAGGGCATATCTATGTGGTGGTGGGGCATCGAAAAGATGAGCTTATTGAGGTTTTAAAAGGCTACAAGGTTCATATCGTTTACAATGAAGATTATGATAAAGGTATGTTTAGTTCCATTCAAAAGGGCTTGCGTGCGATGGATGAAAGTATCGAAGCGTTTTACATGAATCCTGTGGATATTCCGCTCATCAAAGCTCAAAGCCTTGAGTGCTTGTACGAGGCGTATGTGCGTGAGAAAAAAGGGGTGAATTATCCTACTTTTTTAGGACGCAAGGGGCATCCGCCACTCATTGATATGAAGTATAAAGAGCAAATTCTTCTTAGTAATGGGGAAGGTGGGCTTAAAAAAGTCCTTGAAGCATTTTGTGATGATGCTTTACATGTAAAGGTTTATGACCAAGCTGTGCTTATGGATATGGACACCAAAGAGGACTATGAAGCGTTAAAAGCCTATGGTGAACTTTATGCACCCACCGAAAAAGAGTGTTGTGCGATGATGGCGTTTTATGGGGTGGAGGAGCACATTATCAGGCATTGTGAGGCGGTTGAAAAAATGGTGCGCATTTTGTTGCACGAGATTGAAAACCAAGGTGTTTGTTTCGATACTTCCACACTTTTAGCCGCAGCGCTGTTGCACGACATCGCCCGCAAAGAGAAAAACCACGCAGAAGTTGGCGCGCAAATGGTAGAAGAGATGGGCTATAAAGAGGTTGCTAAACTGATAGAAACCCATATGGATATTGACGTGGACGCCAGTGCGCCTTTAAATGCCAATGAGATTCTTTTCTTAGCCGATAAATTGGTGTGTGAAGATGAAGTCTGTGGCTTTGAAAAACGCTTTGCCAAAGCACTTCAAAAATGCGAGGGAAACGCTGAGGCACAACACAATATTCAAAAGAGACTTGATGCTCTAAAAGCGATTATCGCCAAAATCCAAATCCTTACATGTAAAGAGTTTTCCTATGGTTGAAAACGTCTATTTGGTACGTCACGGGCACATTGATACAGGGAGTGAAAAGCGCTACATCGGGCAAACAAACCTTCCTCTGGATGCTCTGGGGCTTAAACAAGCGCATGCGTTGTCAGAGTATTTTCAGAGTATTCCTTTGGACGCTGTTTTTACCAGCCCTTTGATGCGTTGTGTGCAAACCACGCAAATAATTACCCCTTTCTATCATGAAGTAGAAGCTTTTCGTGAGATAAACATGGGAACGTGGGAAAATATGCCACTAAAAGAAATCAAAGCACGTGACCCACAAGGCTTTGAAGAGCGAGGTCGAAACATCGAGCACTTTGCACCTCCCAAAGCAGAGAGTTTTGGTACGCTCTCCAAACGGGTCTTAGCGGCGTTTCATACCCTCACGCAAACCTACCATGGCACGGTGCTGATTGTCGCACACGCAGGGGTCAATCGGGTCATTTTGCGCCACATCTTAGGCATTCCTTTTGAGAAGATCTTTGAGATTGAGCAACCTTATGCTGGTGTTCATCTGCTGGTAAGAAATTTAGAAAAAAAAGAGTGGAAAGAGGCTTTACATGTAAAGCCTCTTTAGGGTTAATTAACTTTAGCTTTTTCGAGTTTTTTTACGTTCGACTTTAATTCGGTCTTGGAATTTTTTACTTCTGTCTTTTGCAAAAAGTTGCATATCTTCCACTTCATCCATTTCATCAACGATTTCAACACCTAAAAGTGTTTCAATGGCATCTTCAAGGGTGACAACACCTGCGGTTTGTCCGTAAACTATCAAAGACAATAAAGAGGTGAGTTTTACGTTTGATAAATTGGTCAATAAGGTTTGGCACAGGAAGATTTTCTGAGACCATATGCACTTCATGTGAAATTTGCTCTAACGTTGTAGCATCATGATCTTCAACACTCTCTTCAAGAATACGTTGATTAAAGACAATCCCCACAACATCATCCAACGTTTCACCAAAAATAGGAATACGTGAATGAATGTACATTCTATCGTCTTCAATAGCATCTTCAATGGTGGTAGAAGAGGGAAGTGCGAAGACAACACTACGAGGTGTCATAATGTCTTTGGCTTTAATATTTTTGAGTTTTAAGAGGTTCTCAATCAAGTCACTCTCTTTACTTAAAATAGAACCTTCTCTCTCACCCATGGCAACGACTGCCATAATTTCATCACGTGAATAATTATTGTGCTGTTTTTTGTTTTTAGAGATAAATCTTGTCAAGAGCGATGAAACCCATGTAAAAGGTGTGGTGAGTGTTACAAAAAATGAGATGGTATACGCAGAAGGTACTAAAAGCTTTTTCCAGTATAGCGCACCAATGGTTTTAGGAAGAATTTCAGAAGCATATAAAATGAGCAGAGTCACAGCAAAAGCAACAGCCGTTTGCCACTCTTCACCAAATATAATCTGTGCTTGCGCACCCACACCTGCAGCTCCCATTGTATGAGCAAAAGTGTTAACAGTTAAAATAGAAGAAATAGGTTTATCAATATCAGATTTTAGATGTTTTAGTTTTTGAACGACCTCTTCATTGGATTCTTTTGGCAAGCTTTCAATATACGAATTGGTACTTGAGAGCAGTACGGCTTCAAGAATAGAGCAAAGAAAAGAGATAGAAATGGCGATAAGAAGATAGACAAGCAGTAGTGTCATAGGATGGCTCCTAGAACAGAAGAGAGTAAGCTACACGAGTCTGGTTCGCTTTGGGTCATACGAAATTCCTTTTAAAATAATTTGAACGGGTATTATAGCATAAACTCAAAACTATCTTTTTTGAGGACAAAGGTAAGGGAGCGTGAATTAACACAGTGTCGAGTGTTTTTTTGGGTAAATCCTTCTCCTTCAAATACATGCCCTAAGTGCGCTCCGCAGGTTTTACAGAGAATTTCAATGCGCCTACCATCTTTGTCCATTTTATGTTGAACGGCACCTTCTATTTCATCATCAAAGCTAGGCCATCCACAGCCTGATTTGAATTTTGAAGAAGAGCGATACAAAGGCGCATTGCAGCGTTTGCAGTGGTAAACTCCTGTTTCATAAAAGTCGTTATACTCTCCAGAATAGGGCATTTCAGTTCCTTTATGAACGATAATATATTCTTCTTCTGGTGTTAAAGGATTTAGATTCATTTTTTGCCTTTGGTGTATTAAAAACAAGGTCAAACTCTTTTACATGTAAAGATTTATAACGCTTTTAGGCTAAAAAGTGTTTTACATGTAAAGATTACTTATGGCTTTTTAAGGTAAAATTTTTCTCCCAAATTTTAAGGAGAATCTATGAAAAACTCAAAGGATTTCGAGGGAAGTATTTTAGCTTGGCGGCTATTCTTGCTTTAAATACGACCATTGCGATTGCCAGTGAAGGGCAAAGCGTTTTGGACAATGAAAAGCAACTTTATGCGCCAAAAGCAGAATCTTCATCGGAAACATCAGAGGTACTTGAAGAGACAAGTACGCCTGCTGTGGTTATCTCGAAAAAAATTAAAGTCAGCGAAGTTGGTGCCCCTTTTGCATCTGAAATTTACACTAAGAAAGAGATAGAAAAATCTCACTCCAAAGACATCTACGAATTTTTAAATACCCAAACGTCCATTTCAACCCTACCTGTGTATGGCAACCCATTTTCGCAAAAAATGGATATGCGTGGTTATGGTTTGGGTGATGGCTACCAAAATACCGTTATTTCTGTGAATGGCAGACGCTTAAATAATATTGATATGTCTCCACAACTCTTATCGTCTATTCCACTTGAAAGCATTGAAAAAGTAGAGATTATTAAAGGAAGTGGTTCAGTTGAATACGGTGATGGCGCTAATGCAGGTGTCATTAATATTATCACCAAAGAGTATGAAGGTGCGGTGATTCGAAGCTATGTGGGCGATAATGGTCTAAAATTTGGCTCGCTAGGTCTTGGCATCAAAGAAGAGAAATTTTCTATTTCAGGGTACATCGATGATTACAGTCACGATGGTTTTAAAGACGTTGCCACGGATGGTACGAAAGATGAGAGTTGGAGTCGCAATAAATCCATTAGTGCAATACTAACGCCTATTGATGATTTAACGTTTAATATCAGTAAGTCATTTTCAAAAATGAACGTGAATTATTCCAATGCTCTTACGTATGCAGAGTATAAAAATGGTGATTTAGATAAAATCAAAGGCTACACGGAGCAATATTTTAGTTCCAATGTTCTTAATGTTGGAGCCAATTATAAAATCAATCAAAAATTTTCTTTAGATGCTCAATTTTTTGATGAAGATAAAGTCTCTGACTTTGTGAGCTATAATTCACGCAGTACGTATGATTATAAGAGTTTTGATACGAAATTACTTTACAGTGATACTTCGTTTAAAGCCTTGGTTGGTATTCAAGGATTTGATGGACAAAGAGATGGGGGAAGCAACAAAACAAGCAAAGAAAACCTTGGTGTCTATGCAAAAGCGGACTATCTTTTCAATCAGCACACCTTTTCAACGGGTGTCAGAGACGAAAAAGTAAACTATACGTATAAAAGTGCGACACAACACTTAGACTCCGATACTTCTCTGCAAGCGTATGATGTAGGATATAACTATAAAATCAACGCTAAAACAGCGTTTTTTACCAATTTTTAACCATTCCTATCAAGCGCCTGATATTGATAGATTTTTTAATATGGGTGGTACCTTTAATGGGTTCATTAAACCGATGGAAGCCGATACCATTAATCTAGGATTGAATTACATCAGCTATCCACATACCCTTAAAGCAACTCTTTTTTACGCATGGGTGGATGATGAAATTTACTTAAATCCAGCGACATATCAAAATACCAATCTTAAAGAGACAGAAAAAAGAGGCTTTGAGCTCTCTGAGCGGTATCAAATGCTTTCCAATCTTTTCACCATTTTGAATTACACCTATGTGGATACTAAAATTGTGGATGATGGATTTGGTGGTGTTTATAATGGCAATGAAATTCCAGGCGTTTCCCCGCATACGTTTAAAGTGAGTTTAGGCTACAACCCGATAAAAGCCGTCACACTCCTTTTGTCAGAAACCTATAAGTCAAGGGCGTACGCCATAGACAATTTTAGTGGTTCGTATGGAAAAATGGAGAGTTACTCAGTAACCGATTTAGCTGCAACATATACCTATAAAAATTATGAAGTCTATGCAAAAATCAATAACCTTTTTAATGAGAAAAATGCCATGTTTGTAGATTTTGGTGGTGCTACTCCTAGTGTCTATCCTACCAATTATGAACGCACCTTTCTTGTCGGTTTTAGTGCGAAATTCTAATGAAACTGCATCTACGTTTTTACCTATGGTATAAGTTTTTAAACTCTCTCTTTTTTGGTTTGGCGGTGGGGAGTGTTTTTGTGCTTTATACACCCCTTGAGCCTTCGGTGTTTTCATTGGGGGGTATTGGGCTTGCCATAGGTTTACTCGTAGTGGCTAAAAAATACGAAAAGATGATGAATCTTTTTGTATTTTTTGCTGTGACTTTAATGGTAGAAGTTATTGCTTTGCTTATTGTTTTTTCAGTGTTGTGGTTTAATATTTCCTATGCCAATGCACTGTTTATTTATATTGCGTATCAAGTTACTTTTATTTTTGGTAATTATTTGATGAGGATGGAAACGTTGGCTTTGAAAAAAACAGTACTCCTTTCTTTTGCCGATGTCATGAAACAAAAGGGATATTTGTTGGGCATGGTCGCTTCTTATCTCTTTTATAAAGCGATTGGCTTTTTGGGCATTATAGAAAAACAGACACAAGTTTATTTTTTACATGTAGGACTTTTGTGTATACAACTTCTGATTCTTTTCCTCATTTTTAAAGCATTTCGCTTACGATAGTCTTCTCTTTTAGGTACAATAAGGAAGATTTTTATTAAAGGGATTGTGCTTGCATTGTGCTGAAAATACACTGTTTCATATGTTTCTTAGAACCTGTGAACATCATAAAGAGAAGAAAGCCTTTATTTACAAAGTTGCCCAAAAAGAATTTGACGTTAGTTATGAGAAGTTGTTTGAGGATGTTTTAGTTCTCTCCCGTGCATTTAAAGCGAAAAAAATTACAAAAAAATTCTAAAGTCATGTTTGTTTGTGATAATCGCTATGAGTGGATGGTGACCGATTTGGCGTTGGTCTCTTTGGGGGCTATTGGGATTCCTAGAGGATGTGATACACCATCGCAAGAGTTAGCGTTTATTTTAAATCACTCAGGTGCGGAATTTTTTTATTGTCGAAAATGAACAGATGTATCAGCGCTATGAGGCGATTCTTCCTGCTTCTTTAGAGGCAATTTTTATCGTTGAAGCGCCTAGCGTACACTCTTTTTTAAGCAATCTTTACTCCTATCAAGATATTTTGAAAGATAGAGCTATTCATACCGATGAAATTGAAGCTTTTATCCAAAGCAAAGAAGCATTGGATGAAGAGGATATTGTCACCATTATTTATACTTCAGGTACGACGGGCACGCCTAAGGGTGTTCCTTTGCGTCATAAAAATATTATGTACAATGTGCGAGAAATCCCTCCGCTTATTAATCTGGAAAGTGCTGATGTGTGGGTTTCGATCTTACCCTCATGGCATATTTTTGAAAGGGCTGCTGAGTATGTGGCACTCTCAGGTGGATGCTGTACGGTTTATTCCACCATTAAAACCTTTGCGGCTGATTTGGAGGAGTATAAACCGACTATTGTTGCAACCGTTCCTAGATTGTGGGAATCCATGTACACAAAGATTAATACCACGTTAGAGAAAACCGATGTCAAAAAGGCTAAAATTTTTAAAAAATTGATTGCTATTTCTATTGCCTATAACCGTGCTTTGCGTGTTTTAAATGATGAACTTCCCTGTTTTAAAAAGCCCTCATTTTTCTTTACATGTAAAGAAAAAACAGTGGCTTTTTTAAGCTGTTTTTTACTCTACCCCTTAAATAGATTTGCCAAAAAGAAATTAGCCCTTGTACAAGAAAAGTTTGGTGGAAGACTTCGCTTAGCGGTGAGTGGGGGTGGAGCTTTACCTGATTTTTTAGATGCATGGATTGATGCCATAGGGATTCGCATTGTTAATGCGTATGGTATGAGTGAGTGTGCTCCTGTTATTTCGGGGCGTGCGCTTCAATGCAATACCTTCTCTACACTAGGACCTCCCGTGGAAGGAACCACGCTTAAGATTGTGAATAAAGAGGGTGATCAATTAGGCGCAGGTGAAATTGGTGAGATATGGGTGAAGGGTGATCAGGTGATGCATGGTTACTATGATAATGCTGAAGAAAATGCTAAAAGTTTCAGTGAAGATGGTTTTTTTAAAACGGGCGATTTAGGAAAGTTAACCTTGAAAGGAGAGTTAGTTATTACAGGGCGCTCGAAAGAGATTATTGTCCTTGCTAATGGTGAAAATGTTGATCCTAGTCGTATTGAATCAACCATTTCAATGCTCCCTTTTATTAGCGACGCAATTTTAGTGGGGCATAGTAAAAAAGGCTTGGGTGCACTGATTGTTCCTGATTTTGAAAAGCTTAAAGAGTATGTGGCATTTCATTTTGATAAAGCCGTAAATACGATTGAGCAAGTCATGGAAGATAAGCAAATTATCGCTAAAATAAAAGGCGAAATGAATGATTTATTACATCAAAAAGAGGGTTTTAAACCTTTTGAGAAGCTTCAAAATATTCATTTTCTTGAACAAGAATTTAGTGTGGGTGAAGAGTTAACCAATACACTCAAGAAAAAACGTCATGTAATTGAAAAAAAATATAAAGAGATTATCGATAAGTTTATACACTAAGGATAAACAATGGCAAACGTAACATCATACGGTGGTGCTTCTATGGTGACAGGGTCATGTCATCTGGTTGAAATTCGTTCTATTAAAATTTTGATCGATTGTGGAATGATTCAAGGAGAGTTGTGGCAAGAGAACTATAAACCATTTGGGTTTAATCCGAGCGAAATTGATTATTTAATTTTAACCCATGCCCATACAGACCACATAGGACGTGTTCCAAAGTTGGTGAAAGAGGGATTTCGTGGAGAAATTATTGCGACAGAAGCGACGTTAGATATTGCGTATATTATGCTCCTTGATAGTGCTGTTTTATTGATGGAAGAGTATGAAACACAGCTAAGGAAAGCACTTCGAAGAGGGGATGAGGCTTTGGTTCAAGAGCCTTTGTATACCAAAGAGCATGTTGAGCAAGTTTTTGCTAAAAAAAGACGCTATGCCCATTATGATGAAAAAATTCAAATTGCTCCTTTTTTAGAACTCAGCTTTCACAATGCTGGGCATATAATGGGCAGTGCTTATCTTTCTCTTTTCTTTAAAGAAGAGAGTGGTGAAGAGAAACGTGTTGTCTTTTCGGGTGATTTGGGCAGTAAAAATCGTCTTTTACTCAATCAACTCACACCTTTAAGTCGGGCGAATACTCTTTTTATTGAATCAACCTATGGCGATAGAGAACATCGCCCACTTAAAGAGAGTATTGAAGAGTTTAAAGAGGTGATTGTTCAAACTTTGCAAGAGGGTGGAAATATTGTGATTCCTTCCTTTGCCCTAGAGCGTACACAAGAAATTTTATGGCTACTTCATCAGATGCATCAAGAGGGCTTATTGCAAAATTGTCATGTTTTTTTTAGACAGCCCTTTAGCCATCGAAGCAACAAAAATTTATCATAAGTATCCTTCTGAACTCAATAAAGAATTGGGTTTACATGTAAGCTTAGGGGATGATCCGTTTTCTTTTCCCCAGTTGCATTTAACCCAGCGCAGAAAAGATTCTATGGAGATTAATGACGTAGAAAAAAAAAGCGATTATTATTGCGGGAAGTGGTATGTGTACGGGAGGAAGGGTGTTACACCATTTGAAGCAACGTATTTGGAATCCTAAAAAATGCGGTTGTTTTTTGTAGGGTTTCAAGTTAAAGGTACACTTGGACGTGATATTGTGGATGGTGAATCGTTTATTCGTATTTATGGAGAAGAGATTAAAGTACGGGCTAAAATTTATACTATTAATGGATTTTCAGCTCATGCGGATAGAGCGGATATGCTTCAATGGATTCAAAAGATGCAAGGTTTAGATCATATCTATTTGATTCATGGCGAGCTGATAAATTGGAACTTTTTAAAGCCTATTTAAAAGAGAATACAAAGAGTAAAGTTCATATTGTCAAAAAGAATGAGACCATATATGTTTAGTTTTTATCTTTTAGAACTTTTTTAAGAGAGCGAGAGTATAGTTTGAAAAAAGGAGGTTCTCATGCAGATTAATGCAAATGCGATGATGGCAATGTCAAGCTGGATGGGAAACAGCGCTCATAATGTTGCTAATGTAAATACAGAAGAGTTTAAAGCAACACAAACAACCATCACAAACCAAAATGATGCAGTGGTGGCGCAGAGCGCTCAAACTCAAAATAGTACCGATTTAGCGACCGAGTTTACAGACCAAATCTCACTCGAGAGAGCTTTTGAAGCGAATACAAAACCCATTCAAGCTCAAGATGAAATGCTCGGTACTTTGCTGGATATGAAAGCATAAAACACTAAATAATCAGCATTGCATCGCCGTAGGAGAAGAAGCGATACTTTTCTTTTACGGCTTCTTCATACAATTCTAGCGTTTTTTCAACCCCAATAAATGAAGCGACCAACATAATGAGTGTGGATTTAGGGAGATGAAAATTGGTTAAAGATGATTGACACGTAAGGGTGGATTGTTAGGATGCAAGAAAAGGTCACATTTGCCTACGGGTATGTTTGTCCTTGCATAATATTCAACTGTTCGTGTGACGGTTGTACCCACCGCAAGAAGAGGTTTTTTGGAGTCTATGAGTTTACATGTAAGCGCTGGAATGGTATAGATTTCTGAGTGCATCACATGTTCTAAAATGTGTTCTGCTTCAACAGGCTTAAAAGTACCTGCACCTACATGTAAGGTTAAAAAATGGGTTTCGTAATGCTCTTTAAGTGCTTTAAACATGCTATCGGTAAAATGAAGAGAGGCAGTAGGCGCTGCGACTGCACCTTGTTCTTTGGCAAAAACCGTTTGATAATCTATGGTGTCTTCTTGGGTATCTTCACGTTTAATGTACGGTGGTAGAGGAATATGCCCAATCGTCTCTAAAATATCAAAGAGCGCTTTGGTATCTAACGCTTTATTCTCTTCAAAAAAGGCAACAATACGTGTGCCATCTTCTTTAAGTTCAATGACTTCTGCTTCTAGTGCTTGATCAAAACGGAGTTTCATTCCTTTTTTAACACGCCCTCTGATATAAACAGAGTAAAAATTTTCATGTAAGGGAGCATTTAAGAGCAGTTCAATTTCTCCACCACTCTCCTTTTTCCCAAAAACACGTGCTTTAACAACTTTTGTATCATTAAGCAGTACCGCTATATTTTGAGGTAAATAATGAAATAGCTCTTTAAAAAAGGTATGGGTAACCGTGCCATTTTGTCGATTAAACACCAAGAGTCTCGCCTCATCCCGTGGTTCAACAGGATGTGTGGCGATCAGTTCGGCTGGAAGTGTGTAGTCGTAGGTTGATTTTAAAAGCGGATCGATGGATTAGTCCTCTTCTTTTGTTTCTTCATTACTATTTTCACTCTCGTCTTCACTCGGTACATAAGGATTGACGGCTTTAGCAACTAAGATGGAAATACCATATAAAATAATAAGTGGTGCTGCCATAAGAAATTGAGAAAGAACGTCAGGTGGTGTCAGCATTGCAGCTACCACAAAGATAATAATAATGGCATAGCGGAAAAACTCTTTTAATCCCCGATCATCAACAAGTCCTAATTTTGCAAAGAAAAAGATAATGACAGGCATTTCGAAAGAAAGACCAAATCCCACTAAAATTTTGGTAAAAAACCCAACATATTCGCCAATACTCGGTAAAGCTGTAAAAAGTGCGCTACCAAAGCCAATAAGAAAGGCAAAGGCTAAAGGGACAACAATATAGTAACAAAAAGCTGCTCCCATTAAAAACATTAACGTAGCAGCAGATACAAAAGGAATTACAAGGCGTTTTTCATTGTCATAAAGTCCTGGTGCTACAAAGAGCCAAAATTGCCAAAAAATAACAGGCAAAGAGACAATAAAGCCTGCAAAAAAGGCTACTTTCATAGCGGTAAAGAAAGGCTCTTGAACACCTGTAAAAATAACGCTACTTCCCGTAGGCAAAACTTCTTTTAGTGGTGCAATCATCCAATCTAAAATAGGCTGCCAAAAAGAAAAGCAGACCAAGAACATAACAATAACAACAGCTAAAGAGATGCCAAGGCGCTTACGAAGTTCTGCTAAATGGGGTTTAACTCATCAAACATTAGGCATTTTCCTCTTTTTTAGTTTCTACGACAACCGAAGAAGGTGTGGGTGTTGCTATTGTGGTTGGTTCAGTGGGTGTGGTGATTGACTCAAAAGACGTACTCTCTTTCACACTGTTTTCCAACTCTTTTAAGGAGTCAGTAACCCCTTGTGTTGTTTTTTTAATCTCTTCAAGTTCATCAAAAGTAATCACTTTTTTTGCGCTGGTAGCGGCTTCATCTAACTTTTTTCTTATAGGTGAGTGCTTCTTCTTTAAGTTCTTGAATTTTCATCTCTTGTTCAAAAGAGCTTTTGACATCATTAATACTGTTTTTTAAACGATTTGAAAAATTTTGCACCTTTTACCATTGCATCAGGAAGTTTTTCAGGACCTAAAAATAAAATAGCAATAATCGCAATGACGAGGATTTCAGAAAAACCTAGACCAAACATAAACGACCGCCTCAGAGTGAATTTTAAGTTTGAATCTTAGCTGAATTTTTATCAAAATAATATAAATATCTGTATAATAGACTTACAGATGTAGCGATATGTGAAGGAGAATAAGCTTATGCGTATTATGTTAAATTCTTTACGTATTGTTTTTATTTATGCTTTTTTTTCTATTTTATGGATTTTGTTTTCAGATAGTATCTTGAGTTTTTTTATCAAAGACGCTTCTGTCCTTAGCTCTTTACAGACAGTTAAAGGGCTTTTTTTTTATTTTTATTACTTCTTTGATGCTGTATGTTTTAATTAAAAGAAAAATTGATGAACTTGACACGATGCGAAAAAATCTTCATGAACATCAGCAACGCCTAGAGTATGTGATTGAAGGGCAAATCTTGGCTATTGGGACTGGGATTATGTTCACAATACCCAGTTAGTCAATGATAGATGGCTCTCTTTTTTAGGCTTAAAACGTGATGAGATTGAACATACGATTACAGATTGGTCTAATCGTATTCATCCTAGTGATAAAATTATTGTAGATAAAGCGATTGAAAATACCATTCGTCACAATAAGCCTTACATCATTGAATTTAGAATGCACCATGTAGATGGGCATTGGGTTTGGATTGAAGGCTCTGGTGCTGTTGTTAAACGAGATGAAAAAACAGGTGCTCCCTTAAGACTTGCAGGAACGCATCGAGATATTAGTGAACGTAAACGCTCTCAAGCAGATATGCTCTTTTTGGCACTCAATGATCCTTTGACTAAATTACCTAATCGGGCTTATCTAAGGCAGGAGTTTGAAAAAAGACGTTTGAGTGAATCTACTTCGATGGCTTTTTTTATTTTTGGATTTGGATTATTTTAAAAATATTAATGATATGTATGGGCATTCTATTGGTGATAAGGTGATTCAAATTGTTGCAAAGCGGTTTAACTCCTGTATTAAAGAGTCTGATTTTTTAGCACGTGTAGGTGGTGATGAGTTTGTTATTTTAACAGAAGGGCATTTACATGTAAGAAGTTTGTGTGAAGATTTGGTACAAAGTTTGATTGAACCTATGGTCATTGAAGAAGATGCGTTTTCATTAGGCGTAAGTATTGGTGTTGCGTGTGCTCCGCAAAATGGCAATAGTTTTGAAGCTCTTTTTAAAAAATGCAGATACGGCTATGTATGAAGCCAAAAGTAGTGGTAAAAATAGATATGGTTTTTTACACGCAAGATATGACAGATAGTATTGTTCAATCAACAAAACTTGATAACGAAATAAAACGTGCTATTGAAAAAGAATGAGTTTGTTCTCTACTATCAGCCACAAGTCGATTTGGAAACAAAAAAAGTGGTTGGTATTGAAGCATTGGTTCGATGGATGGATCCGATGAAAGGGGTTATGAATCCTGATTTTTTTATTCCCAGAGCAGAAGAAAATCGCTTGATTGTTATTTTGGGTGAGATGGTTTTTAAAAAAAGCCTTGTATCAATTGCAGGCATGGAAAAACCAAAAGCTTTTTGAGGGGAAAATGGCAATTAATATTTCAGGCGTACAAATGGAAGAAGAAAATTTTGTTCAGAGAATAGAATCAATACGTCAAGAAATCAATGTAGATGCATCGTCCATTGAACTAGAAGTCACAGAGAGTTATGTTATGACAAAAGCGACATCTTCTATTCCAATGCTTCAAGAACTTAAAGATTTAGGGTATAGCATTGCAGTCGATGATTTTGGAACAGGATATTCTTCTTTGAGTTATCTTAAACAATTACCACTCCAAAAACTTAAAATTGATCGTTCTTTTATTAAAGATTTGCCTTATGATTACGAAGATAGAGCTATTTTGCGCGCTATTGTTGATCTTGCAAAGGGTTTAAAGCTTGAAGTTTTAGCAGAAGGCGTTGAAGAGGAAGAACAAAAAGAGTTTTTACTCAAAAATGGCTGTAAAATGGCGCAAGGCTTTTTATTTGCAAAACCCATGAGTGTAGAAGCGTGTGAGGAGTATTTGCGTCAAAACTAACTTTTAGTTCCTTTTTTGTACAATAAGCCCATTTTAATTACATCACATAGGGCGATAATCCATGGAAAATTTAGACGCAGTGTTAAAAAAACATAAGTTGACAAAAGACGAATATGAAAATATTTTGAACATTTTAGGACGTGAGCCTAATATGCTAGAGATTGGTATCTTCTCATCCATGTGGAGCGAACACTGCTCTTACAAATCCAGTAAAAAATATCTGAATGGCTTTCCAACCAAAGCACCGTGGGTTATTCAAGGTCCGGGTGAAAATGCGGGTGTTATTGACGTAGGAGATGGTATGGCTGCTGTCTTTAAAATGGAATCTCACAACCACCCAAGCTTCATCGAGCCTTATCAAGGTGCAGCAACGGGTGTGGGCGGAATCTTAAGAGATGTCTTTACGATGGGTGCACGCCCAGTAGCCAACATGAACTCGCTTCGCTTTGGCAATGTGACCAATAACGATGATATCTCTCATCATCAACGCTATTTAGTCCGTGGGGTTGTTGCGGGTATTGGTGGGTATGGTAATTGTATGGGTGTTCCTACCATTGGTGGTGAAACATTTTTTGATGAGAGTTACAATGGAAACATTCTCGTCAATGCGTTTACTTTAGGACTTGCTAAAAGCGATGAGATTTTTTACGGCAGAGCTGAGGGTATCGGCAATCCTGTTGTTTTATGTGGGTTCAAAAACGGGTCGTGATGGTTTGGGTGGTGCTGTTATGGCGAGCGATAGCTTTACCGAAGCGAACAAAAGCCTTCGTCCAACCGTTCAAGTGGGTGATCCTTTTGCAGAGAAACTTTTACTTGAAGCATGTTTAGAACTCTTTAAAACCGACTACATTGTGGGTATCCAAGATATGGGCGCTGCGGGCTTAACTTCAAGCTCCTTTGAGATGGCAGGACGCAGTGGTAGCGGTATGATTATGCACTTAGATAAAGTCCCAGCACGTGAAGAGGGAATGCAACCCTTTGAATTTATGCTCTCAGAATCACAAGAGCGTATGCTGATTTGTGCTAAAAAAGGGTATGAAGATAAAGTGGTTGAGATTTTTAGAAAATGGGATCTAAACGCTGAAATCATCGGTGAAGTCACCGCAACAGGAAATATGGAACTCTTCTGGCATGGCGAAAAAGTGGCTGATATGCCAGTACAACCCGTTAGTGAACAAGCGCCGATTTATGATAGACCAACCAAAGAGCCTGCTTATTTGGCGAGCATTAAAAAGACAACCATCAATGATTTTGCCAAAGTCGATAACCAAAAAGCGTTTGACACGCTTTTAAACTCTGTTGAAATTTCTGACAAATCATGGATTTTTGACCAATACGACTCAACCGTACAAACCAATACGATTAAAGCACCAGGCAGCTTAGATGCAAGTGTGATTCGTATTAAAGAGAATGGAAAAGCCATTGCGATGAGCAGTGATTGTAATCCACGTTATAACTATATCGACCCTAAAATGGGTGCAGCAGCTGCGGTGGCTGAGAGTGGAAGAAATGTTGCGATGAGCGGTGCAACACCTTTAGCCATTACCGATTGTCTCAACTACGGAAATCCTGAAAATCCCGAAGTCATGTGGCAATTTGCACAGGGGTGTTATGGCATCAAAGAGGCATGTGCAGCGCTTAACACGCCTGTTGTAAGTGGTAACGTCTCGTTGTACAACGAAACCAATGGTGTGGGTGTTTTCCCAACGCCTGCCATTGTGATGGTTGGACTCAATCAAGATGCCAACAAAACATTACCATCAAGTTTTCAAAATGAGGGCGCATCTCTTTATCTTATCGGTGAAACCAAAAGCGATTTTGGTGGCAGTTTGTATATGAAAGAGCTGTTTGGTAAAGTGGAAGGAACATTGGCTCCTTTGGATTATGCAAAAGAGTTGAAGCTTTGGAGTTTGGTGATTGAAGCCAATAAAAAAGGCTATCTCAGTGCTGCTAAAGATGTCAATGTTGGTGGTATCGCGATTGCTCTTGCTAAAATGGCAGCGAAAAGTGGAAAAGGCGTTACATGTAACGTTGCACTGAATGATGAAAGAGATATTTTCTCTGAGAGTTTCTCTCGTGCGATTGTTGAAGTCAGTGATGTTTCAGGCTTTGAAGCGATGGCAAAAGAGAGCGGTTTAAGCGCTGTGAAAATTGGAACTGTGGGTGGAAATAGCTTTACATGTAATGATATTTCAAAATCTGTTGAGGCTATCTCGGAGCGCTATTTTAACCGTTTTCAAGAAGTGATCGAGCAAGACATCTAACAATCATAAGAGGTGCGAAAGCACCTCTTTTCTCTTTCAAATTTTTAACTCTTTTCAACTCTCATTTTCTGCCAATTTATTGGCTAGCTTGGATTGCGTGTAAAAATCAAAAACGTTCCATAAGCGACAAAAAAGGCGATGTTCATACATTGCGGTTGTGCAGCACCGCCCTTTGAAGGGCAACGCTTCATGTAGGTGTTGATTTTTTTGCCATCTTTGTGTGTGAGCATGGGGTAGTTGAAATTCATATAATCTAAAATATTTTTACCATTGGAGTGGTGAATAAACTCTACCGTACCATCAGCTTCCACTTTGGTGACAATGCCCACATGAGTGATATTTTCAGCCACATTTGGCACAGATGGCTTTTTTTGAACAATCTCTTTTTTGCCATTTTTTGTTTTGCTTTTAACTATTTTTTTGGTTTTAGGTGTGGCTCTTCGCTCTGTATTTTCAAAAAAGACAAGGTCTCCAAGATTTGGAAGTCGTGCCTCGTAAGCATTGCCTTTTTTAGACATAAGATTAAACATGGCACGGGATTTTCGAGCGTTATCAAAACTGGCATTGAGCTCTTTTTCATTGTAAAAAGGACGACCTGTTTTAAGATTGATAAGATTGACAAATCCTGAACAATCCCCACCGTCTCGTTTTCCCAAATACATCATGGCGTTTTCAACAATAGCTTCACGTGATGAGCGTTGTGGCGCATGACGCAAAACATAACTTTCTTTCTCTTTTTCAAGTAAGAGTTCATTGGTGGGTTCATTGTCAATGTACATTTTAGGTTCCACTTTGGCTTCAGCGACATTGTTTGCAGGTGAAACTTCAACCTGTGTCATGGCACATCCACACAGAAGGAGGGCGCTGAGACTGAATATAATTTGTTTCATTTAATTCTCCCATAAGCACTAAAATAAGCAGGGGCTAAGCAGAGATAGCCTTCATTTTTAGGGCATTTTTCCATGTAGGAATTGATTTTTTTTTCTTCGTAGTTGACGTCTGTTGGATAGTTTAAATTCATTTGGCTAATGAGATTTTTTCCTTTGGTATGGTGAATAAAATGTACCGTTTCATCGGTGTCAATTTTCGTAATGATGCCAATATGGGTAATGTTGTCGACACTTTTTTTTTGCTTTAGCGTATTTTTTGACCGTATTGGCAAAGAAAATTAAATCGCCTACTTTAGGTTTTTCGTGGTAAAGACGGTTTTGTGTCTCTAGGAGGTTATAAATGGCAAGTGAACGCCTTGAGTCCTCAAAGTATTCATTGAGCTCTTCGGTTGTGAAATAGGGGGCAAAGCTCTCTTTATTGACCAGCGTGACAAACCCTGAACAATCTCCACCATCTTTTTTACCATGGTGTTTGAGTGCATTTTGAAGAATTTCCGCACGCTTAGGAGTGTCATCTTTAACAGAAGGTAGGGCAGGAGCATTTTGAGCCAACTCCTTTTGCGCACAACCACTAAAGAAGAGTAAGGAGCTACAGACTAAGGCAATTACGTGGTATTTCATTCAAATCCTCAACACTAAAATTACAATGATATGTTCTTTATAATAGCGATTTTTTCCTAAAATTTTGGTATAGCGATGGTTCTCTCAAGCTCTTTTTGCCATTCGTTTGTGCGGTGGTTATAGGTTTGAATGCGCACAAAAGACTCTTCTAAAAAGAGAGAATTGCTCCAGATGGTCTCTTTGTTCATATCGCTATTATGGATGTTTGTCACCTGTTCATAACGGTTGATAGCGGAGGCAAAACTAGGCTCTTTTGCTGAGGTGTGCGTGTGTCCACTGACCCATAAAAAGAGTTGGGGATGATTTTTGATAATTTGGTGCAGCTTTTCTTTAGGTTGGGCAATAAAATTGGGTGTGTTGGCCCAGCGATTGTAATTCTCAAGGGTGTTATCAAGAGGAGCATGAAAAAAGACAATGGTTGGCATCTTTTGATGTTCAAGAAGGGTCGCCTCAAACCATGCTAATTGCTCTTTGGAGAGGTGCGCTAGATGTGAAGCATCATCTGCAAAGAGAAAAATAAGCAGATAGTTCTCTTTTTGAAGGCTATAATAGAGCTTTTCAAGATGAAAGCTCTCTTTAAAACGCCTAAGCTTTTCGTGCTGTTCCTCTAAAGTGGCATGGCGAAGTTTTTCAGCGCCATCTCGCATATCCTCATAGATAAAATCGTGGTTTCCTGTAATGACAAAAAGTGGTTTTTTCAGCTTTGAAAAATAGCTTTTAACAAGCGCATACTCCTCTTTGGAACCTGTTTTAGAACACAGATCACCAAGCGCAACCACCATATCAACCGTTTCCCATTGGTTGATAGTTTTTAAAACCTCTTCTTTGTGCGTGAGATTTTTTCCTGGAATATGTGGGTCGCCTAAAAGGACAATGTGCGTGCCAGCACAGAGTTCAAGCGCAAGAAAAAGTGCTAAAACATAACGTATCATAAACTATCCATTGCCTTTTGCATGCGCTTTAAAATCTCCTCTAAAAGGGCTCTTTGGGTTCCAAAGTTTAATCGTACAAAATTTTTGTCGCCAAAAGGTTCCCCATCGCTAAGCCCCACACCAAATTCCAGAAAAAATTCGTACGGGCTTTTTACATGTAAAGCCGAAGCGTCTATC
>JAJOKG010000008.1:23103-27568 GCA_021206415.1 Sulfurospirillum sp.
TCTTTGGGTTCCAAAGTTTAATCGTACAAAATTTTTGTCGCCAAAAGGTTCCCCATCGCTAAGCCCCACACCAAATTCCAGAAAAAATTCGTACGGGCTTTTTACATGTAAAGCCGAAGCGTCTATCCATGCTAAAAATGTGGCTTCTTGCTCTAAGAGTTTAAGTTTTGGATTTTTGGCGACAAAGGCTTGAATAAGTTTTAGATTTTCTGCCAAATAAAGACGAAGTTCCGCCAACCACGCATCGCCCTTTTCGTAGGCTGCTCTCATGGCAGTAATGCCTAAAAGGTTAATGCCCCCAACCATGCTTCCCATACTCTCTTTAAAGCGTTTACGAAGTGTGGCGTTGGGAATGATGGCAAATGAGGCTTGAAGCCCTGCGATGTTAAAGGTTTTACTAGGCGCCATGAGGGTGATGGTGCGCTCTTGAAGTGCTAGGCTGAGTGAAGCAATAGGAATGTGTTTAGCCTTTGGATTTAAGAGTAAATCAGCATGAATTTCATCCGAACAGATGGTAAGGTCATGCTTCACACAAAAGGCTCCAAGTTGTTCTAGCTCTTTACATGTAAAGACAGTTCCTGCTGGGTTGTAAGGATTGCAGAGCATAAAAAGTTTACATGTAGGATTGATTTGTGCTTCCATCGCTTCAAAATCAAGCGTCCAACGGTTGTTTTCTTCTTTCATCTTAATAGCAATAACCTCATGTCCTGCGTGTTTAGGTGCTTTGATAAAATGGGGATAAATAGGCGTCGTGGTCATGACACTTCCCCTCTCAACCGCCATACACGCGATGTTCATACTGCTCACCACACCGTGCGTAAAGACCAACCACTCTTTGTGAATTTCCCAGTCATAGTGGCGTTTGATAAAACCAATAATCGCATCATAGGTTTGCTCATCAATGGCGGTGTAGCCAAAAACACCCTCACTCACACGCTTTTGCAAAGCCTCAATCACACACGGAGGCGATTTAAAATCCATATCAGCAACCCATGCGGGAATGACATCTTTATCTTTGTATTTGTCCCATTTTTCAGAGGGTGTTTGGGTTCTATCGACGACTTCATCAAAAAAACTCATATAAGGTATCCTTATTTTTAATGGAATGATTGTAGCATAATTGCTCTCATTTCATTTTACATGTAAAGTTTTAATAAGGATCTATCGCATATTGTTTGAAATGTTATGAAAAAAAAAGAGAATTTTTATGAAAAGAGTTTAAATTTAGAGGAACGTTACTTTTTCAATATGCTACAATGAAGGAAATTGTTTGATATTTTTTACATGTAAAGGAAGAAAATGCTTTCCACTCCGTTTGAAAAACACACGCTTACGATGTCGGTTTTAATGACGCCTGACAAAGCCAATTTAGCAGGAAATGTTCATGGTGGTGATATTTTAAAATTGCTGGATCAAGTAGCGTATGCGTGTGCTTCACGTTATTGTGGGCATTATGTTGTTACGATGTCCGTTGATCAGGTGATTTTTAAACATCCTGTCTCAGTAGGCTCACTGCTCACATTTTTAGCCAGCGTGAATTACACGGGTAAAACGTCGATGGAAGTAGGCATTAAAGTGATTTCAGAGGATATTCAAAAAGGAACGGCAATGCATACGAACAGTTGTTTTTTTACGATGGTTGCCATTGGCAAAGATGGTAAACCAACGCCCGTACCTGAGTTGGTTCCTGAAACACCTGCGCAAATTAAGCGGTTTAAGGCCGCAAAAAAACGCAAAGAGATTCGTCTTCACGGTTGTGAATGTCACGATGAAAAACCCTGTTAGGGGTTTTTCTATAATTCAGATTCGATGAGTGCTTGAAGCTCTTTGTAACCAAATTTGAGCAGAGGTTTTCCGTTGACAAAAAACTCAGGGGTTGCTTTAACACCGAGTGTTTTTACATCAGCAATATCTTGTGCAATGAGTGCTTCAATTTCTGGTTTTTTCATATCCTCTTTAATCTTTTCAATATCGACACCCGCTTCCGGTAGAAACGCCCAAATTAAGCCAATATTTGGAGTGTGGTGACTTGCCCATTTGTCTTGATATTTGTAGATGACACCTAAGGTCTCTAAATATTTTCCTTGTAAACGAGCCGCTTCTAGCATGGCAACGACCACAGAAGAGTCTTTATGAAAAGGGGCATAACGTAAAACCAATTTAATTTTATCAGGATGTTGCTTCATTATGTTCTTTACAAATGGGTAAAAATTTCGACACGTTTCACACGCAGGGTCAAAAAACTCTACAATAGTGGTTTTGGCATTGGGATTTCCCAAAACAAAGGCATGAGGGCGAATAAGTGCTACTGTTTTTTCATCTTTGAGACTATGATCAGCGTTTTGATAAACATAGCTTCCTGCAAAATAGAGTCCCACAAGCGCTATAAATGTACTAATAATTATCCACTGTTTTTTCATTTTGTATCCTTTCTTTTAAGGCAAAGTAGTAAAATAAAAAGGAGTGCAAATGCACTTAACGATAAAAATTGAATGCTAATAAAACCAAACCAATTGATGTATTCACTGGTGCACGAAACACCTTGTGTACAAGGCGCAGCACTCTCTGGAAGTATACCCCATGAGAGAAGGTTATGGTAGAGGGCAAAAAAGAGTCCGATGAACACTAAAGGCATAGCGTATTTAAAGACATTTTTGTCATTTGAAAAAAGTGCTATAAGGAAAATGAGCACTAAAGGATACATACAAATACGTTGATACCAACACATCACGCAGGGTGGGAAAAGCATCACTTCGCTAAAGAAGAGACTTCCTAGTGTTGAAATCATTGCTATTAGCCAACTCGCAAAAAGAATGAGCCATGTTTGTTGTGAAGAAGAAGGGGTCATGTGTTGCTCCAAATTTTAATCCGTCCTAAAAGGAAGGTATTGTAAAATAAAAGTATCAATGAATTATTAATAAAACTAATAAAGGAATCATGTGAGAGCGTTAATTAGTGTCAGCGATAAAACGGGTATTGTTGAGTTTGCAACAGAGTTGGTAGGGCTTGGTTTTGAAATTATTTCAACGGGTGGAACATACAAGCTTTTAAAAGAAGAGGGCATTTGTGCACTTGAAATTTCAGAAGTGACAAAATTTCCAGAGATGTTTGATGGCAGGGTTAAAACGCTTAATCCAATGATTCACGGTGGTATCTTGCACCGAAGAGATGTACCTTTACATGTAAAAACAGCGCAAGAACATGGCATTGAGGGAATTGAGCTTGTATGTGTCAATCTTTATCCGTTTAAAGAGACGATTGCAAAGACAGATGATTTTGATGAAATTATCGAAAATATCGACATCGGTGGCCCTGCGATGGTGCGAAGTGCAGCGAAAAACTTTAACGATGTAATGATTGTCACGGATGTTTTGGATTATGATGGCGTGATTGATGTGTTAAAATCTGGAAGTAATACCCTTGAATTTAGACGCTCTTTAATGATTAAAGCCTTCGAGCATACCGCAGCGTACGATAGCATGATTGCTAATTATATGAATCAGCGTTTTAGCGGGGGATTTGGTGAGAAACAGTTTATCGTAGGCACAAAGGCGTTTGATACCCGTTATGGTGAAAATCCACACCAAAAAGGAGCGTTGTATGAGTTTGATTATTTCTTTACGAATAACTTTAAAACCCTCAAAGGCGAAGCAAGCTTTAACAATATGACAGACATTAACGGAGCGGTGAAGATTGCAGCTTCGTTTGGTGAAGCCCCAGCGGTGTGTATTATCAAGCATGCTAATCCATGTGGTTTTGCGATTGGTGAGAACTTGCTTGATAGTTACGTGAAAGCCTTAAAATGTGACCCTGTTTCAGCGTATGGTGGGGTGGTTGCGATTAATGGAACACTCGATAAAGCCTTAGCAGAGAAAATCAATGAAATTTTTGTGGAAGTCATCATCGCGGCGAACGTCGATGAAGAGGCTTTGGCGGTTTTTGAAAGTAAGAAACGTATCAAAATTTTTACGCAAGAGAGTAAGTATTTAGTGTTGAGCGAAGATGCGTACGATTTTAAACACGTGGATGGTGGTTTTGTATTTCAAGAAAGTGATGTGGTTCACGATGAAGAGATCACACAGGCGAAGTGTCTCACGACCCGTCAAGCTTCCAAACAAGAGATGAGTGACCTTGAAATCGCCTATAAAGTAGCCAGTTTGACCAAGTCTAACTGTGTGGTTTATGTCAAAGATAGCGTCATGGTTGCGATTGGTATGGGTATGACCAGTCGTGTGGATGCTGCCAAAGCAGCGCTAAGAAAAGCAGAAGATATGGGTATTGATGTGAGCGGTGCTGCACTTGCGAGTGAAGCATTTTTTCCTTTCCGTGATAGCATTGATGCCGCGGCCGCTGCGGGTGTGAAAGCGATTATTGAACCAGGTGGAAGTATTAGGGATGATGAGGTGATTGCTGCTGCAAATGAGCATGGCATGGCGCTTTATTTTACAGGTGTGAGACACTTTTT
>JAJOKG010000117.1 GCA_021206415.1 Sulfurospirillum sp.
CGGTATAGTTGAGAGAGACGATATTGATCCCGTTGACGCATCGGTGTTCTTTGTTACTGTAAATACTTTTGCAGCTTCCTTCAATCTGTTTGCCTCGTTTGGGTTCAACCGTATCATCGATAATTAGGAGTCGGTGATCACCATTTTTTTGAAGTGGTTTAATTTTGCTAATAAGTGCCACTGATGTCAGCATCAACAGCTTACGCCAGTTGTAGCGTATATCTTTTACAAATCGATAATAGGTATCTTTGCCATACGCGTCAGCACTTTGTTTAACAAATGCCGACTGGCGTTTGTTCATCACCAGCATATACACGAAATGAAGAAGGATTCCAAAAGGAGCATAGCCGATGTTACGCTTGATAAAATTACTTTGAATGAGTATTTTTGAGATATTTATCTCTCGAAATACACTTAAAATTGGATTCTTTAATACACTACTTATCGCAAGTTCGATAAAATTGTCCATACCCATAAAAAAGCTCCGTATAATCGTGTTTTTGTCGACCTAATTATACTTAAAAGTGCCTATTTATGGGCTTTGTTAGATTGATTTTAGTTGGTGTTTTTACTGGAATCTATGTGCGAAAGTTGAGATTTATTATATATATTTTAGAGATTTTAAAATTTCCGAAATTTTGAAAATTTTAGAAATTTCGGAAATTTCAGAAAGATCTATACGTGTATACGGAGGTAGGTAATAATTTGCCAACCTACATTTATAAAATTATTTATTCACCTAAACAACAAAAAGCAGCCGTATATTTTACGAATAATGAACCAGGAAAAGCCTATCACATTATCTCAGTGAAAGAGTTAGAGACATTGAGTGGTATTAACTTCTTTCCAAAGATGAGTGAAGAGAAAAAAAACACAACTGCTTAGCTTACCAGAACCCAAAGAGATGAAGCATTAAAAGGACAACCCTATGACCAAAAAAAATTAATTTGTATTGATCCCTATGCCAATGAAGAAGATGTTATCCATATTGGTGAATTAGATATCGAAAATAGACTTGATAGAATCTCCCTACATGGAGCTGTAGACATTACTAAAGATAAACAAGGCTTAGAGTATGCCTTTGCCCTTAAACGTCAAATAGACACCATTGTGGAGTATTTAAAGAAGCAAGCATTGCCTGAGAAGATTAGTGTGGAGAATACGGCCAAGAAAGTGAATAATCCATTTGAGTAAAAAGGATTATAGCCTCCTCTCTAGCATTATGCCAAAAAAATCTATTTTAAGGCTTAAAACAATCGGTTAATAAGTTTGTACTACCTTGATGCCGTTCATTGATTTTTGAGGCCTTTTTGTGCGTTTTATGGCATGATTTAAAATTTAATTATCCAGACCAAAACAAGCCCCCTACTCTAAAAACCTAATTGTCATTTTAAGCACAAACATAAAGACTTGACTTAAAACATGCCTAAGTATTATAATAACCCAAATTATTACAACATAGGTTATTATAATGAAGTTTTACAACCGAAATGATGAACTCGCTCTTTTAAAAAAAGCAGATACACTAAAAAATGAACACTCTGTTATGACCATACTGATCGGTAGAAGACGTATCGGAAAAACTACTTTAGCGTTACAACCTTTCACCAAAGAGCCTAAACTCTACTTCTTTGTTTCAAAAAAAGAGGAGTCATTGTTATGTGAAGAGTTTCTTGAAGAGATTAAAGACAAACTCGCACTACCTATTTTTGGAGAGATAAGAACATTTGAAAATCTTTTTGCACTGTTAATGCAAGCAGCACAAACCATCTCTTTCACACTAGTCATTGATGAATTTCAAGAGTTTGAACGACTCAATGCCTCTATTTATTCTGTCATGCAGTGTATCTGGGATACCAATAAAGCATCTACAAAAATGCATCTGATTTTAAGTGGCTCTATTTACTCCTTGATGAAAAAAATATTTGAAAACGCTCATGAGCCTCTTTTTGGACGTGCTGATTTTAAATTACATTTGCAACCCTTTCATGGTTCAACTCTCAAAGAGATCTTACACGATTACGGTGCGTACTCCTCATGCAATCTCTTAGATTTTTTTATTTTAACCGGCGGCGTTGCCAAGTATATTGAACTCTTCATCAATGCTCAAGCATTTGATAGAATCTCTATGATCAATGAAATTGTTAATCCCCATGGTCTTTTTTTAGATGAAGGGCGTAATCGACTCATTGAAGAGTTTGGGAAAGAATATGGTGTCTATTTTTCTATTCTCTCCCTCATCGCCAATTCAAAAACATCCAAAGGTGAAATTGAAAGCATTTTAGAAAAAAACATCTCTGGTTATTTATACCGTTTAGAAAATGATTACAACATCATAAAAAGCATTAAACCCATCAACGCTAAACCAAATTCTAAAGTTCAAAAGTATGAAATTGTGGATAACTTTCTCTCGTTTTGGTTTCGCTTTATTTTTAAATATCAATCACTCATTGAAGCAGGAAGTTTTGAAAAGCTCAAAGAAATTATCCTAAGAGACTTTGATATGTTTAGTGGCAAGTTCTTAGAAAAGCTCTTTGTTGATCAATTTAAAGAAGCAACAACAGTTTACTCATATTGGCTCTTATTGGGAGAGAGGCAATCAAAACGAAATAGACATCGTAGCCATTGATGAACTTTGAAAAAACAATGATGAATTTGTGAGGTAAAACTTGACAAAAACAGTTTTAGAGC
>JAJOKG010000044.1:0-1316 GCA_021206415.1 Sulfurospirillum sp.
ATTGGCTATATCAATGGCATATGCTCAGAAGATATGAGATGGGAATTCCAAGAGAAAATGAAGCAATCGTTAGAAAACCCAAAAAATGATTTGGGCGATTAAACACTGTTTAGAAAGTTGTTGGTTTTGCCATATATTCTTGAATGCTGCCATCTTGATTAGGAGGAAATAGATTATGAAAACAACAAGACCTCGTTTTGAATCGTTTAAGGCAAAAGCACTTAAAAATCCCGAAGTAAAAGCAGAATATGAAGCATTAAAACCTAGTTTTGAATTAAAAAAACAGATGATAAATTCAGGACGTGAGGCACATCTTACCCAAGAAGAGGTTTCTACGCTGCTCCACCACAGCACCAAGGACCTTGCCTAAAATCTGAATCTCCTCTTGGTGTAACGAAAGCCTTTGTGTTGGATAAAGCGGGTTATCGCTAAGAATGCAAAGAGTTTGTTCTTCATAGGCCAAGCATTTGATCAATAAGCCACTGTTTAGGATATATTGATAATGTAGATATGCCCATGAATTCAAAAAAAGGGCGGTAAATACCGTTTTTTATTAAAAAATAAATAGGTTTTATAACCTATATTATAGTTCAATTATACAAGGAGACCAAGAGAGAGTCATACTTTAAAATGGCTATGATTTTGGGATTTACGAAGAAAAGAGTGTGGTTTAGAAAAACACACCTATTGCATATTTTATTGATGTAAAAGTCATAAAAGAGACAATTCATTTTAAATTCGATTTTATCGATATTAAAAAGCATTCAATGAAACGACAAATATTTGACAATTCGGCATATATTGCCTATAATTTCAATCATTAAAGAGGCATATACTGCCGGAATAATTGAAAAGGAGCGTGAATGACACAAACACAAATGGCAAAGCTATTGGATGTTTCAGACAGAACCCTTCGCAGTTGGAAAAAAAATAGAAATAAGCTCTATACCTTGTTAGAACGTTTGGATGCAGACCAATCCCAAGAACTTCTCTTACAAAAGGACAATAACCATATCCTAAAGCTTCTAGAGAATCAAGACTATTTCCAAGAGTATCGCGCATTTGAAAGCGCATTGTTTAAAGTGTTGGTATCCAAATTTGATGTTAATGTGCTAAAAAAGTTTGCAAAAGAGACATCTCTATCAAAAGAAGCACGCGCTCGGGCTGCCTATTTGTACACCTTTTTAACAAAAAAATCGGTAAAACTGAGTTTTACTCTTAACCCAAAAGTGGGATTGTACCATGAGCGAAAACAAGAATCAGGAGATGGTTTGGCCGCTTATTATGGACTCTTAAGCGGTGTGGATATGAATCGA
>JAJOKG010000044.1:1416-2682 GCA_021206415.1 Sulfurospirillum sp.
AAAAAAATCGGTAAAACTGAGTTTTACTCTTAACCCAAAAGTGGGATTGTACCATGAGCGAAAACAAGAATCAGGAGATGGTTTGGCCGCTTATTATGGACTCTTAAGCGGTGTGGATATGAATCGATACACCCAGTATAAAACCAAAGGAGTCAATTAATGAATACTTCGCTCAAAGATGCTGTTAAAGAGATGATGAATGTCATCGCAGAGCGTATCCCTAATCGGTATAAAAAAAGAACCGGTTCATGTGTATATTACGGGCGGTATTGCCATCCATTTTCACACAGCGTCTCGTGTCTCAAAAGATTTAGATGCAATCATCGATAAAAATATTGCGATACCCAGTAAACTCAAAGTGATATGGGTAAATGAAAAAGGAGAGTTTGAAGAACTCGCCTACGATCACAACTACAGCCCAACATTAGGTATCATGCACGACGCGTATGAACAAAGAGCCATTTATCAATTTACCATCGATGAAAAATTAAAAGTGTATATTTTAGACCCAGTGGATTTAATCATTTCAAAACTATCGCGCTTTGGTGAGCAAGACCAAGACGATATCAAAAGAATTATTCAAAACGATCTTGTTTCAAAAGAGACACTAGAAGTCTTAGCCAAAGATGCGATTCGTGTTGCCGGGGCAGGAAGACCAGAGACATTAAAGATTCATTTGGACTTAGCCCTTGAAATGTTTGATGCATAATAGATTTTTTCTAGAGTAAAACACTATAAGAGAACTACTCTTCTAGGATGGACACTATATTGTCTATCTAGTCTTGTAAACTTCTTGTAATAATCAAAGGAGTTTCCCATGGACGTTATCGAAAAAATGGTGAAGTGGTTTGAAGAGAAGTACTATTATATCCCTGCCTTTATGCTTGTCTATATGATGATGCGTTAATCTTATATTTTACGCAGTTACACATTTAAAAATACGCTACACTGTTTTAAAAGAAATGAGAGTCAAGGTATTGCATAGTAGGAGAAATGCACAATGAATTATGTATTAATGGGAATCACCTGTGTGGTGTTTGTGTATATCTTGTATCGTATGGGAAAATCCCATACCAAAGAGTGCAATGATGATATCACTTATAATTACAGACCTAAAATTGGCACAAGTTCCAAGCGATACAAACGCCGATGATTGAATACCTTTATATTGAACATGTCTGCAACAAAGAAAATTTACATACCGTCATCTATCCTGATCTAGACCATGATTACTATTGGAGTGATAACTTCTCCTGTAAATTTTTT